>NZ_BAAGPR010000025.1:0-87075 GCF_054783955.1 Streptomyces mayteni
GGTACAAGCGCGCTGCGCGCGCTTGCAGGACCGTCCGCTTCGCGGACGGAGCCCCGCGCTTCGCGCGGGGCAACGGATTCCCGCTTCGCGGAAATCCGACACGCAGTTCGATTCGCGCTTCGCGCGAATCCCGCCTCCGCTCCGCTCCGGCGGAAAAGCGGCACCTACGGTGGGGAGGGGTGGCTGCATCGCGGGATGATGCAGCCTGTGTAACTACAGGAATCCCAGGCAGGGCCCGGGTTGGGAGCCGGTGAGCGGGTCGAGTGTCCTCAAGGTGCGGACGGGCCTGGTCACGCACCCCGAGGCGTGGTGACGCGCGGGCAGTCCCGCGCCACCTTCCGGGTCCCGCCTCTCGGGAGGGGGACCCGGGGCGTCATCACACACCGTGCGGACGGTGTCGCTTCGCGGGTGACGGGTCATCAGGTAGAGTGTCGGGATGCCCTCCATCGCGCATCACTGCCAATGATGCATCCGTGTAGCTACGGGAGAAAGATGCCTACCCCGTATTGTCGCCCTGGTCGGCGGCTTTTCTTGTCACGGAACGAATTCCTGAAACCGGATGACGCCTTTCTCGTCGGGCGTGTAGATGGCGGCCTGCCCTTCTTTGGATTCTCTGGGAAAGGGGAGGTAGAAGCCTGCTTTGATGGCTTCCTCCGACATTCCGGTGACATCGAGGATTTCGCCGTCGAGCGGGCCGCCGAACAGCTCTCGCCGGTCCCTCTCCGCGTGCGTGGGCTCCATTCCGGCACCGTAGCGGGGCGTGGTACCCGGCGGCGAGTTCGCGCCCTACTCTGGCGCCGGACGCGGGAGGTGCGCATGGACGAGGTGGCCGGCCGGCCGGGTGGTCCGACGTGGACGACGTACGTGGACGGCGAGCAGGTGGTGTTGCCGGCGAGCATCGACGGGGTGCGCGCCGAGCTGCCGCCGGAGCAGCGCGGGGAGTTCGACGCGGCGATCGGGGCCGCCGCGGCGGAGGACCTGCACATGGTGCTGTGGGGCTGGGCCTCGAGGTTGCGGCCGGAGATCGAGGCGGCGAACGAGGCCGCCTTCCAGCGGCTGGAGGCCGGCGACTTCAGCGGGCTCACGGCCGAGGAGGACCTGGACGTATGAGTCGCCGCTACCGCCTCCAGTACTCGGACGAGGCCCTGGACGCGCTGAAGAAGATGACGTCGAAGCGGCGTCGGCGGTTCGACGCGGAGATCGCGCAGGTCGCCGCCGATCCGTACGCCTACGGTTCCGCGGTGGGCGGGAATCGGGATCGGCGCCAGGCGCCGCTGGCCGGCACGGTGACGGTCTACTGGGTCAGCCACGGCGTGCTGACCGTGACCGTGGTCCGCATCGCCCACACCGACTAGCAGGGGTGGGCCCCGGGCCATAGGGGGAGACCGGCCGCGGGGCCCGTGACGTCACATGTCGCGGTGCAGCAGATGCACGATGGCCATCCACAACGCCCGCGCGCTCAGCGCGCTGACGATGCGCTTGGTCATCTCCACGCACAGTTCCGTCGGGCGGGTCGACTTCTTGTCGCCCATGCCTTTCACCTCCTATCGGTTGAGCAGCAGCGGGCTTGGAGGCTCCGCAGTGCGGGCTCCCCGCTGCCGCCCTCCCCCACAGGTGAAAGGCGCGTCCAGGCTACCGACGCCGCCGCCCGCGTGGGTGACATTCCGTCAACCCCGACCAGCTGTCAGGAGGCCGGCGTGTCCCTCATACCGGTGAATCCCGCTCTGGGCCGGATCCGCAGATTCCCGTGCGCCGGCCGGGGCCGGTCGGCGAGGATCGGTTCCATGGCTTCCGAACTCCCCGAACCGCTGCCTGGTGACACCGCGCGCCTGGACCAGCTGGCCGCGCAGTGGCGCGAGACCCCGCCCGAGGCCCGCCTCGAGGTCGAGCAGGCCGCCGACGCGCTGCGCGCCAACCCGAGCCCCGAAGCCGGAGCGGCCCTCATGGAGGCACTGCGCCAGGCCGGGGTTTCCGAATGAGCAGCCCCCATGCCGACCGTCCGGTCCTCCTTCCCTCCAGCATCGAGTGGAACGCCGATGCCCGACTGGTCGGCGCGGCCTTAGAGATCGTGTGGTCGGCCGCCGCGTGCACTCTCGACGACACCCGCTACCGGGTGCCGGCCCTGAAGTGGCAGATCGCCACCGAGGTGGTCGGCGACTGCGCCAACACCGACGACCGTCCCGAGAACGTGCGGCTCCTGTCCCTACCCGCCTACGCCCTGGACGCGGTGTGGGCATGCCACGCGGCTCTTCACGCCGCTGACAGCGACCCCGACGACGCGCGCTTGGCCGACCTGCTGTCGTACTACCTCGACAGCGTCCACAGCACCGATCTACGCGGTCTCCTCGCCGCCGTGGAGAGAGTCCTCGCGGTGCTCACCCTCGACCTGCCCGCCACCCGCGAGCTGGTCACCCACCTCGTCCTGACCTCAGCACCCAGCCCGGAAACACGGGCAGCGCTCGACGAGGTCCTGGCGGCATGGCGCAGAGCCGGAGTCCCCTGCTGAGGCGCGCACCGGGCCTGAGCACCTGTAGGCCCCCGGCTCCGCACCCCACCACCAGGACGCACCGACCGCGGGTGTGTGCTGCCCCTGTGGTCAGGTCTGTGCCACCCCTGTGCCCCAGTAGGGCCGATACTGGCTTTTACCTGCGGTTTCGTCGCCTCGACGGGCTGACCATACGTGTGTGGGGCTCCGGCGGTCAGATGCGGGTCAGGCCCGACGGATGCTTCAGGACGAGACCGCTCGTCTCGCGGTGGGCCACGCCCCATCCAGCGGCGACGAAGGCGTCGCGGAAGGCGCACTCCACCTCCTGGCGGTGGGCGGCCCGGCGGTCGGCCACGCGGACGGTGCAGCCGTGGGAGTGGTACGAGATCAGCACGTCCACGGTGGGCACGGGGATGCCGAGCTCCCCGAGCGTGGCGAGCGCGTCGGCGATGGGGGCCGCGGCGGCGGCGATGAAGCTGGCGTCCAGGCGGCCCGGGGATGTGGTCACCCCCCGCACTATGCCCTGCGAGGGCCGCCCGGCGGGCCCGTTTGGGGTATGTGCCGCCTCTGTGCACCGGCGGTTGCCGCCCCCGGGCTGAGCAGGGACTTCGCCGCCCCGGCGGGCCGGCCATAGCTGTGTGGCCCTGCTGGGGCGGTGTGCTGGTCGGCCCACCGGCGGGGTGGGCCGACCCTGCTGCGGTTATGAGGCGAGGTATTCCTCCATGCGGGCGGCGAGGGTGGTGTCGGGGCGGGGGATGTCGCCGAACTGGGGGTCGTGGTCGACCTTGAGCTGGTCGACAGCTTCGGTGAGGTCGTCCGCGACGTCCGAGCCTGTGGTGCCGGTGTCCCCGAACGAGGAGAGCGTCTTCAGGAGCAGGGACTCCACGGTGGTGTAGCCGCGGCGGTAGAGGTCGGGGTCCTCCCAGGAGTAGAAGGCTCGCTGCGGCAGGTGCCGGACGCTGCGACGGGCTGATGGGGTGGTGTGGTGTTCGAGGACCTCGAGGCCGACGGCTTCGTGGGCCCAGTGTTCGGCGTCGCGGAGTTCGCCGCGTTCCATGTGGGCGAAGTAGAGGCAGAGGGCGGCGGTGGACTTGCCGGTGCCGGCGCTGAACTGCCACCAGAACTGGGCGCCTTCGAACCGGTCGGCGAGGTAGAGGAGGGAGGCGAAGACGAGGGCGCCTTCGCCGCCGGTGTCCCCGTCGACCAGGCCGGCGAGATCTGCGGCGGCGTGGGTCGTTCGGATGACTAAGCGGCACAGCTGTGTGAGGTCGCTGGCGGCCTGGTCCTGCATGGCCGCTGGGGCTGTTGGCGAGGCGGCGGCCACCGAGGGTCTGGGGCCGGTGGTGTCGATGACCCATTGGGCGCAGGCGTCGCGGTGGAGGGCCTGCTGCCAGAGGATCTCGGCGATCTCTTCCTCGATCATGCGCCGGGACGCGGCGATCTCGTCGGCGAGGTCGTCGGCGTCCGTGCTGGGGGGCACGGCGGCCAGGGCCAGGCGAACGTCGATCTCGCGGATGCTGCGGCGGGGGCGGCGTGTGCTCATGTCCTGTTACTCATCCTGGTCATCGTTGGGGTCCTCCGTGATGTCGAGGCCGAGGTCGCGAGCGAGCCGGGCCCGGGCGCGGCGGCGGTGCGCCCGCACCGTCGCCGGGCTGACGCCCATGATGGTGGCGACGCGGTCGGGAGGCGTGTCAAGGACGTACTGGAGCACGATGACGTCGTACTGGCGCTCCGGTAGTCGGGCGATCGCGGCGTACAGGCCCAGGTCGCTCTCCAGGGCGGCGAACTTGTCCCGGAACGTCTCGAGCGAGGCGCGGCGGAAGGCGGCGTTCGCGGTGAAGGTCGGCTCCCGGCCGATCTCGCGGAGGCGTTCGGCGATGGTGTGCCGCAGGATGCCCCAGGCGATGGTCCTCGGGGATTCCTGGGCCATCAGCCAGTTCCAGTGGACCGCCAGGCTTTTCATGACGTCCTGGACGACCTGGCGGGCCCAGGGCGGATCGTCGAGCTGGATCTCGGCGTAGCGCTTGTAGACGCCGTAGTACTGCTGGTGGAAGGCCCAGAAGGAGGTCGGGAGCCATTCCGCGGTGAGTTCGCGGACGGTCCGGTCGAACTCGGGAGGCATGTCGGACACCATCACAGATCACCGCCACGGTCCCGCGTCGCGGCGGGGGTCGCCGCGGGTGGGGTGAGGTGGTGCTGGCGCTGCGTCAGGTCGGCGACGCCGATCCGCACGCCGGTGCCGAGCATCCAGCAGACGCTGGTCTTCACGTCGGGACCGAGTACCCGCAACGCGAGGATCACCGTCAACACGCTGTTCGCGACATCGTGTGTCGTCACTCGGAGATACCTTCTCAAAGTAGTGGGGGCGGGGCTGACCAGGCATCTCCCCCTACGCCTGGCCTGCCGCCGTCGAGCGTCGTCGCTCAGGGTCATCAGCTTTGCCGATGGCACTGCGAAACGTTGACACCACTTAGCACTTTTTTCGGAAGTGCCACTTCCGGTATCCGGCATATGCCAGACGCACAAGGCAAGTTGAGGGACTGTCAGTTGGTGACATGTACTCAACTTCGCGCCTGAGCAGGGAAGACGCACGACATGCACGTGCATGGCCTCTAGGGCTCGAACCACCCCTCACGGCGGCATACCCCACCAGCCCCAACAGAGGTGACGCACATCACAGGGCGCACAGCGGATCCCCCACCACCACCGTGCGCTCCCACCACCCACGCCACCCCGCCGCCGCCCGTCCGACTTCGACGGAAGCACCACCGACAACCAGCACGCGGGCGAGAATTCCGGCCGTTTCTCCCCGCCCCGCCCAAGGCTCTGACCTGCGCCGCACGCCCCGGGTGGCGAGGTCCCGCAGGTCGCATGGAGCAGATCCCGCCACCTCTGTCCTGCTCCCCACCCGTATATGGGTGCCGGGACCGAACCGCCTCGGCATCCACACGTTCACCGGGAGGGGAATCCATGGGGAAGAAGACGTCGAGCAGCGGGCGGCGGTGGCGTCGGCGCGGCCGCCAGGAGGGCGCCGACCGCGCCGGTGCGGCGGCGGCCAGGGAGGTTAGCCGTGGCGTCCTGCACGGCCTCGGGTCGGCCGTGGCCCGGATCGCCGTCGACACCGCGCGCGGCTGGCTCCAGTAGCCGGCACCATCTGTGGGAGTGCCCGCCGGTATCCGTCAGCAGACGGTCGGCGGGCACCCGCACGACCAGGCCGCTCCAGCCGCCCGCCGCCGGGCCCGCGGCCACCACCGCCATCAGGAGTAAGGTCGGGCGCCCCGAGCGGTTCCGCCGCAGGCCAGAGCTGGGACGGGGGTGGGGCAGGCACAGGGGCGGCACAGACCCAAGCACAGGGGTGGCACATGTCTAGGGTGACCCGGGTGACGTGCGCTCTGGCTACCACACCTTCTGGTCTGGCGAACGGTCTACCGTCACCGCGATGAGTCTCGTGGTGCCGTTGTGGACGCCCAGCAGAACGTGTTCCCAGTCGGTTCGGCTGAGCCACACCTTCCCCATGAGATGGGAGGTCCATTCGAGCAGTTGGCGCCAGGTCCGGATCTTCTCGGCAGCGATGCCGTAGCTGCTCGCGTCCGGCTTCGGGTTGCATACGTGGTGGTGGGACTGCCAGCGAACGCTCGCGGGCATTTCCATGAAGGCGTTGATGTCGAAGGCTTGCCCACCGTCGGGCCCGGTGCGTGCGGATTCCCGCTCTCGGATGGCTCGCTCGGTCTGGTTCACCTCGCTGTGGTCCACCCACAGGAATCCGGTGCCGTCGTCGATGGGCTTGCCGCATTCATCACAGATCAGTTCGAGAACGCGCTCCATGCCTCTTCCTCCCCACGCTCCTTCTCAGGTGCTCAGCTTGCCCGGCCGCCGTGGCGTGCGCACGGGGATCGGGAGATTGTCCGTCCCCGCCGATCGGCGGAATCAGTTCGGGCCGGGTGGCGTGGTCCCGGGGGCTGGCTGTGCTGGGAAATACCGTCGCCGCGTGACGCTCGCCTTGTTCAGGTCGATGCCCTGCCGGTCCGCGCGGAACGATCCAGGCCGGGAAAGTGCCGATCCGCTGCTGGCTCGCCAGGAGCGCGGCGAGCGCGGGCTCTACCACCTGGACGGCTTCTGGGGCCGCAGGTGCGGTGGTCGTGGCATGGGCTGCGAGGTTCCGCGACCGGGGTCGGTGTTGGCGGCCTTGGTTCCCACCAAGGAACGTTGCTGGCGCTGTTGGGGTTGGCCGCCCCACGTTCCGCGTCCCTGGGAAGGGCCGCTGCCGCGGCAGTGGGCCGGAAGCAAGATCCCGCGCTGGTACGTCTGGTGGCGCCTGTTCGGTCTCCAGCAGGGCCGGTGCGCCGGCTGCGGGGCCCCGGCCCAGGCCATCGATCACGACCACGGCACCGGGGCCGTACGCGGGCTGCTGTGCCTGTCGTGCAACCGCGTGGAGACTATGTACGCCAGCGGGCAGCGCGTGTGTGTCCACGCGGATCCCTGCTTCGTCGACTACTGGAAGAACCCGCCCGCCGCCGAGTTCGGCTGGCTCAGGCTCCGGCCCGAACAGTTCCGCCACGCCGCCTAACAGCCAGGCTGCGGCTGCCGGCCCTCGAGGCGTGGCACCCAGAACCGCCCCGCCGATAGGCAAAGGGGGCGCGTTCGCCGCAGCGCGCGCCGGATCGAGGTTCGTGTGCGCTGGGCGGGATCGGTCACAAGGCGGGGTGCTGACGGGGGTGGTCGGCGTACCGTGGACGGGCGTAAGAGCGTGGCATGGGGAGGTCCGGGATGTGTGCTCAGCCGGTGGGTCCGCAGGAGTGGCCGACGCGCTCGCCGTACTGGATCGCCGAGGATGAGGGGCCGCAGTCCATCGCGGAGTTGAAGGCGGCGCTCGCCGACTGGCCGCAGGAGCTCCAGGCGTTCGTCGCCAGGTTGGAGACGGCGCGGTTCGAGGAGCTGCGGGACCTGGTCGCCGAGTACCGCATGGTGTGGCTGGCGCGAGCGCACCCAGCGATCCAGGACGCCATAGAGGCCAGCCAGGACGGCCCGAGCGCGGACGCGGTGCCGGCGGAGTCGGTGTGGGCCGCCTACGATCCCGAGACCCTCGAGGCGCTGCCGGATGCCGCAGCCGGGGCCGCCCGGTGAGCTACAAGGTCAGCTACAGCTCCGACGCCCAACGCGGGATCGGCACCCTCACCCCGCAGCAGCGAAAAGCCGTCATGGACGCCGAGCGGACACTGGCGCACCGCCCCCGGGAGGTCGGCGAGGTGTACGAGGGCAGCGGGCCGCAGGCGTTACGGCGCCTGGTTCTGCCCGCGGCGCGGGTGTCCATCGGGTACCGCGTCCACGACCACACCGTCCAGGTCGTGGTCGTCTGGCTCATCGGCCATCCCTAGAGCAGGCCGACCGCCGGCGGGGTGATCACGGGCGCGGCCATCGAACCACAGCCGGAAGGGCCGGCCTCACCGCATGGTGGGGCCGGCCCTTTTCGTTCGCAGGCGCTCAGAGTCCGATGTCGAGGTAGTCGATGTCGGTGACCTCAACGTCCAGGCCCTGGGCGCGGCGGCCGCGGTCTTGGAAGTAGGCGAATCCGAGGCCCTGACCCAGGAGCTGCCGGAGCTCGGTCTCGTCGGCGCCGGCCTGGTGGGCGGCGAGCAGCGCGCCCGCCGTGTTCGGCTCGATGGTCTCGGTGACGCGTCGCAGGCGCGGGTCGTCGGTGGAGCCGGGGGCGGCGGTGAACCCGAACCGGGCGCGCGTCTCGACCGCGATGCCGGCCTGGGTGGCGCGGCGGATCGCCCGCTGCCGGATCCGCGGCTGCCACGAGCGGCGTGCCTCGCGTTCGAGGGCGGCGGCCAGCTGCGGGCCGGGCCGGCGGATCTGGCCGGCGAGGTAGCGCTGCACGGTGCGAGGGCTGATCCCGAGCCGAGCGGCGACGGCCCGCGTGGAGCCTTTCTCAGCGCGGAGGATTACGCGCATTCGGGCCGCCGGAGTAGCCGGGAGCGGCCGGGTCTGGATGGCCTGGAGCGCGTTCTCGATGGCGTCCTGAACCTCACCCATTTATTCGTCCCCCCGGGAGTCGTCGTCTTTGATGTGCCGGGCCGGGTTATGGCCCTGCTCCATTACTTGGGCGGCCCACCAGAATTCGCGGGCGCCCTCCAGCTTGACCATTCCGGGGCTGACACCGAGCCGGAAAATGCCGGGCAGTGGCTTCCCTGATGTCGCGTCACGCGGTAGGAGGTCGGTCGGCGAGGGGGTGGCGGCGGGGTAGACGACGCAGTCGGAGAGGACGGCGAGCGGGTACCGGCCGGCGGCCGCCATCTTCGCCATCTTCCGGTGCATGTTGGTGCGCGCCTGGGCGATCACGGCGGCCCGGATGTCGGGGCGCCAGGTCGGGCGCTCCAGGGCCGGCCAGCGTTCGCCGGCTCGGTGCCTGATGCCCTGCGGTCGCTCGCGGAGCTTCCCGATGCCGCCCTTCACGGTCGCCTTGATCGCGCTCAGTACGGCGGCGAGGGCCGGGTCGGTGGCCTTGTGCTGCTCCATGGCGGCCAGGAACTCCGGCTCTGACATGTCCTTGGTGACGCCGAGGTCGGCCATGGTGGCGAGGTAGGCGTCGCGCAGCCGCTGGTACCAGGGATCGAGGTAGGGGCCGGCCTCGGGGCGGATCCACGCCTCGAGCGGGTGGACGGTGGCTCCGAGCTCTACGGCGTAGGCGACGGTGGGGGTGGCGTACCAGGCCGGCCCGGCCGGCCGGCGGCCGGAGGGCGTGAACGGGCTTGGGAGGCGCGGGTCCAGCTCGAGGTCGGAGAGGTCGACGTACCAGGCGCCGGGCAGCTGCTTGTCGAAGCGGGGGCCGTCGGTGTGCAGCGCCTCCCCCAGGCCCACGACGAGGCGGTTCGCGGCGGCCGCGAATGCCATGTTGACGTCCAGGCCGACCGCCCACGGCTGCGCGCACTCGTCGTCGTCCAGGAGGTCGACGTCGCGCACCCACTCGTAGGCCTCCTCGTCGAGGACCTGGTCCTCGCCGCGCCCTTGGGCCACCGGGTGCTCGGGCGGGGCTTCGGGCGGCGCAGGCTCCACAACGGTGGTGAGGGAGCCGGGGACGGTGCCCGACGTCCAGCCGTCTCCGTCTCGCACCGCGCGGGTGGGCGGGCGCAGGGCGGTCATCAGCTCGAGGCCGGAGACGGCCGTACTGCCGCGCGGGGTGAGCACCCGGGTCGCGTAGGTGCCGAGCACCCGCACGATGTCGCCCGCCGGCAACTGGTCCACGCCGCCCCAGGAACGGACGTCCAGGGCACCCCAGGGCAGCACGGTGAGCTGGACGCACTGGCGGGCCCCACCGGCCTCGACAGGCCGGTAGACGCGCGCCCACGGCCCGAACCCGCGCCGGGTGAGCTGCCACCCGGCCGCCGTCACGTCGCGCACGACCTCGTGGTCGTCGGCGAGCCGCAGGCCGCGACGGTCCGCCAGCTCGCCTGGGAGCCCGAGGTGTTCGGCTGCGGCCGCGGTGAGGACGACGAGGGGGTCGGCGTCCCGACCGGCGCGGTGTAGCCGTCCCTGCCCGAGGCCGGCGGCGAGGGCCCACTCCACGAGCTGCGGGATGGTGGCGGCCGGGCAGTCCAGGGTCCGGCCGTCGACCAGGTGGACGGTGCCGGCACCGTCGAGCACGGCGAGCGGCCCGGCCGGGAACCGCGCGTCGGTGGTGCCGGCCGGCGACATCGACGTCTTCGCGGCGCGCGGCGCGGCCAGCCGGCGCGAGCTCGTCGACGACCTGGTCGTGCTCGTGTCCGCCGACCCGGCCGGGGCCGGGACCGCGGCCGCCGGCGCGACGTCGACGGCGGCCTGGTCGGCCGGCCCGTCGTCGCGGCCGCCGTCCTCCGGCACGTTGACCTGCGGCGCGGCGGGGGCCGGGTAGCGGGCAGCGAGGCCTTCCAACAGCCGGCCGTAGGCGGCGCGCTGCTCGCCGGACGGCTCGGCTTGGCCGTTCTCCCATCGGGCCACGGTGCGCGTGCTCACCCGCAGCGCACTGGCCACCTGCGCCGGGGTCAGGCCCGACGCCTCCCGCAGCCGCAGCCGCTCCGCCGGATACGGCAACGGCTCCGCCTGCTCAAGGAGCGCGTCGACCGCGCCGAACAGATCGTCCTGTGCACTCATTGGTTCTCCCCTTCTTGTGGCGGGATGACGGTCTGAGTGCCTCCGAGAACGGCGGCGCGGCGGTGGGCGGGGAGCTTGGCGACGGCGTGGTCGACGCCGCACAGCAGGTCGACGGCGTGCATGCCGTAGTGGGCTGCGAGGCGGTCGAGGTCGGTCAGCGACCAGGTGGTCGTGCCGGCTTGACGGCGGGAGATGGCCGTTTGATCAAGGCCGATTCCGCGTGCCACGTCGGCCTGAGTTTCCCCTGTGGCGTACATCAGCGCGGCCACCGCGAGCCGCACGCCCTCCCCTGAACTGGCCATATGTGATCTCCGCATCTAGAATGTGAGAACAGCATAGCCGCTGGTGGTGGGATCTGTCCTGATTTTGAAGGGATGCAGGTGAGCGAACGCGAGGTCGTCCCGGTCGTACTACCGGCGGAGACGAACCGTCAGGTGCTGGACCACCTGATCCTGCCGGCGTGGACCAGCGGCGCCGTCTCCCAGGAGCAGCCGGTCGTCGTATTCGTCTCCGGTCCGCCCGGGGCCGGCAAGACGGAGGCGGCCGACCTGGTGGAGGCTGCGCTCTCCCGGCGTGGCCGCCCGGTGCGGGTGGGACGCGACCTGTACAAGCGGGCGCACCCCGAGTACGAGCGGCTTCTGGCAGAGGATGTGCGCACGGCCGGGGTGCGGGTGCGGCCGGACACAGCCGGGTGGCAGTTCGGTGTCGAGGAGCGCGTGCGGGACTTGGGGTTGGACGCGGTCGTCGAGACCGCGCTGGCCGATCCGGACGAGGTCCGCGCCACGGCGGCGGCATACCGTGCTTCCGGGCACCGGATCGAGGTGGCGGCGGTGGCCGCGCCGATGGCGCGGACGCAGTTGGGGATCGTCGACCGGTTCCTCGAGGAACTCGCGGCCGGGGGCGGCCGGTACGTGTCGTGGGAGAACCACGACACCTGCAGCAGGGCGCTGGCGCGGACGCTCGCGATGGTGGAGGCCGAAGGGCTGGCCGATCGGGTCATGGTGGTGCAGCGCGGCATGGAGGTGCTGTACGACAACGAGCTCGTGGACGGCGCGTGGCGGCGCCGGCCAGCGGCCGGACAGACCGTGGAGCGGGAGCGGGCCCGGTGGTGGTCGGCGCGGGAGACGGCCCAGTTCCGACAGGCGCTGGCGATCACGGACCGGCGCGTGCACAGCGGCGCGCTGGATGAGGACCGGCGGCTGGCGGTGCAGCGGGACGTCGAGCGGGCGGCCGCGTTCGCGGAGCCGGTCCGGCGCGTCGCACAGCCGATCCCGGAGCCGCCGGGCGTCGCGTACCACGGGCTGACAGCGGAGGAGCACCAATGGATCTACGACAAGCTGATCGTCCCCACCTTGAGGGCGATCACCCCCCAGGAGCGGCCGGTCGTCGTCTACGTGATGGCGCAGCCGGGGGCGGGCAAGACCCGGATGGGCCGGCTGGTGCGCCGCTCGCTGCGGGGGCGGCCGATGTGGATCATGGGCGACAACTTCAAGGCGGCCCACCCGGACTACCTGCGGCTTCTTCGTGAGGAGCCCCGGACGGCTGGCGCGCGGATCCGCACTGACTACAAGGCGTGGCAGCGCATGGTCGAGGCGCGGGTGCGGGCGGGGAGGGGGGACGCGGTCATCGAGATCGCGCCCGGCGATGTCGACGAGTTCGTCGAGAGCGCGGAGCTGTTCCACGACGCCGGGCACATGGTTCACCTGGTGGTGATCGGCGCGCGGGCGGCCGACAGCCGCCAGGGCACCGCCGCGCGCTTCGCCTGGGCCAGCCGCAAGGGGCTGCCCGGGCGGTTCACCACGCGGGCCGGCCACGACCGGTGCTTCGCGGCCGTCGCCGAGGCTGTGCGGGCCGCCGAGGACGGCTCGGTGGTCGACTCCGTGACCGTGGTGCGGCGCGACGGCACGGCCGTCTACCGCAACGAACGCCTGCCGGACGCGCGGTGGCGGCGGTGCCCGGCTGGCGCGGGCGTGGTGGTGGCCGAACAACACCGGCCCTACACCCGCCAGGAGGCGACCGAGTTCCTCGCGCTCCAGCGGCGGCTACGCCGGGAGCTGCCGCAGTACCGCGACGAGCTGCTGGACATCACCCGTCTCGCTGCGCCGCTTCTCCCCTTCGACATGCGGCCCCTGCGTCTTGGCCGGCCGGCCGCGCCCGCGTTCCTGCCCCTCCCCGCGACGGCGGGCTACTCCTCGCCGAGCGCCTTGAGGCGTGCCGCGTAGATGGCGGCGAGCCGCGCGACCTCCTGGTCGTCGCCGTCCTCAAGTGCGTCCCGGTCAGCGAGACAGGCCTGTTGTTCCACGGTCAGGCGCTCGATCCGAGCCTCGTCCGGCGTCGGGCGCCGTCGCTCGGCCAGGATCTCCTGGGTGTACCAGGCGATCACCTGGACGACCGCCTGCTGCACCTCCTCGAGGCCGTCGCCGGCGTCCTCGCTGGAGGATGGCTCGGGGGAGCTTGCTGGGTCGCGCACGGGATCCACCTTCGCTGTGGGGATGAACAGTGGGCTCATTGTCGAAGGCCGTCGCCCCGCCGGGCAAAGGCGGGGCGCGCCGGAACGTGGCGGCCGTGCGCCCGGCGAGCCTGATGGCGGCCGCGGGCCGGGGGAAGGCGGGGTGTAACGCCGCGGTGCGCGGCGTAGGTTGAGGGCTTGAGCAGCGTCTTCAGTGGGGGGTCGTCGTGGCGGGTCGGGATCTGCGGGCGTTGTTCGGCTCCAACGACGGGGCCGCGCGGGAGGTGTTCACCAACCGGGAGACGCAGTGGGCGACGGTCACCGGCGCGTTGTCGCAGCATCTGCGGCACGTGGCCACGCCGGGCTTCGACGTGCAGGACGTGGAGGCGCCGCGGACCAACCTGCTGGTCTTCCACGGGGTCGGCGGGATCGGGAAGACGACGCTGTCGCGAAAGCTCGAGGCGGCCCTGGCCGACGGCGAGCGGCGGCCCGAGGCCTGGGTGGCGCCGGCCTGGCCCGGTGGACGGCCGCGGCTGGTGCCGGTGCGGATGGACCTGGCCCGCTCGGCCGGCACTGACTTCGAGCGCCTGGTCCTCACTGTGCGGGCCGCGCTCGCCGGGATCGGCCGGCCGCTGCCGGCGTTCGATCTGGCGCTGCGCCGCTACTGGGACCACAACCACCCGGGTGAGCCGTTGGAGGAGGTCCTGCGCAGGGACGGGCTGGCTCGTGCCGGTCGGGCGATGCCTCAGCAGATACAGTCCGCGCTCGCCGACGTCGCCGGGATGCTGCTGCTGCCCGGCACGGTCGGCTCTCTCGTCGGCCAGGTGACCGGGACGCTGGTGGGTGCGTTGCGGGAGCGGCGGCAGTCGGTGCGCGCGTTGGCCGGCTGTCGGCGGCTGGCGGACCTGTTGGAAGCCGATCCCGACATCGAGGCGCTGTCGTACTACCCGCATCTGCTGGCGTGGGAGTTGGCGCAGGTGCCGGCCGGCAGGCAGGTGGTGCCGGTGGTGCTGCTGGACACCTTCGAGGACGTCGGCGACCGGACGCACCGCGACTTCGAACGGCTGGTGCAGCGGTTGGTGTGGCTGATGCCGAACTGCTTCTTCGTGATCACCGGCCGCAGCCGGCTCCAGTGGGCCGACGGCGCGCTCCATGGCCAGCTGGACTGGACCGGCCCGACGGCGTGGCCGGGGCTCGCCGACCACCCCGGCACCCGCGCCTCCGCCGTGCCCCCGGCCACGGGCGCGGGTGGGCGGCAGGTGCTGGTCGGTGACTTCAGCTCGGAGGACCGCGAGGGCTACCTCGCCCGCCGCCTCGCCGCCGCCGGCGGCCAGCCGCTGGCCACCGGCGAGGTGCGGCGGGTGATCGCCGACCGCTCACACGGCCTGCCCCTGTATCTGGACCTGGCGGTGATGCGCGTGCTGGAGATCCGCCGCACCGGCCGCACCCCCGAGCCGGCGGACTTCGACGCGGACTTCCCCGCGCTGGTGGCCCGCACGCTGCGCGACCTCACTTCGGAGGAGAGGCACGTCCTGCGGTCGGTGTCGTTGCTGGACTCCTTCGACCTGCCGCTCGCCACCCGGGCCGCCGGGCTGGAGCGGGAAGCCGCGGCGCGACGACTGGCCGAGCGGCCCTTCGTCCGCGAGAACCCGTTCGGGCTGTGGCCCTACCACCTGCACGCGCTCGTCCGCTCCACGATCCGCACCGCCCCTGACACCTCGGATGACGGCTGGACACCGCGCGACTGGCACACGGCCGCCCAACGCGCCCTGGCCGGGCTCGGTGAGCAGTGGCGGACCGGCCCGGACGGCGACCGGGCCCTGCTGGTCGGCTGCCTACGCCAAGGTCTCGCCCTCGCCGCCGACTTCCACCTCGAGCTGAGGTGGCTCGCCGACGCCGCCTGGACGTATGTCAGCGACTCCGTGTGGGAGCCGATCGCGCTTGCCGCCCGGCCCGACGCGACCTCGAGCGGCCTGAGCACCGCGGCCGACGCCCTCGTGGAGACGCTCTCCGCGTTGGCCCGCCGGCAGCACGAGCCGCGCACCCGCACCGCCGACCGCTTAGCGGCCGTCGTCGACGCGAACCTGCTGCCGGCCGGGCTGAGGGAGATGCCCCTCTACTACCTCGCCAAGGCCCACCGCGACCTCGGCCAGTCCGCAGCCTCCCGGCACGGGATGGCCCGGGTCGCGGCGGACGGCGGACGGCTCGCGCCGGCCGCCCGCCGGGGCCTGGCCCACCTGGCCCGCCTCGCCGGCGACTTCCCCACCGCGTTGGAGACCGCCGCGAACCTGGGGTGGGCCGGCCGGCACCACCGCGTCGAAGGCGACGTCTGGTGGCCCCACGCCGCGATGGACCGCGCCGCCGTCGCCTACGCCGCCGCCCGAGACGAAGCCGAGCAACACGGCGTGGCCGGCGAGCGGGCGACCTCCCAGGCCCAGCGCGCGTTCGTCCTCGCCTTCACCAACCCGGCCACCGCGGACGACGAGCTGGAGCTCGCGGAGCAGCTGCTCGCCGGCCTCAACCTCCGCGCCACCACGGTGACGACCCGGATCGCCGCCCTGGTCCGCGACGCCGGCACCGGCGGCGACGTCGAAGACCGGGCCCGCCTGCTTCGTGCTGAGGTCGACGTCGCCGGGCTGGCCTCGGTCCAGCCGACGCTCGAGCTCGCGCTCGCCTTCCACCACGCCGTCACCGGCAACGGCGAGCAGGTCGCCGCCGTCATCGCGCGGCTGCGTGAGCTCACCGCTGGAGGCGACTACGCCTACTACGTCGACATCGCCCACTTCATGGCCGACCTCCCCCTCGAGGCACCCTCGACGGCCCGGTGGATCGACGACGAACCGGCCACCCGGCAGCGGTGGCGGGCCCTGGTGACCGGCCGGCGCGACCAGCTGGCGGCGTGACGCCCGGCCGGGAAGCGGGAGGATACCGGGCATGACGACCCATCACGGCGACACGAGCACCGTCTTCGACGAGGACGTGCCCGTGCTGGAGGCCACCATCACCCTGGAGCCCGTCGACGGCTCACCGGCGCGCACCGCGACCGGCCCCGTCAGGGCCGACGAACACCTTGCCGACGACCTGCTCGCCCTCGCCGCCCGCGCCGCGCCGGCGTAGTGGTTTTGTCGATGTGGCGGACGTGGTTCCCAGGGCCGGCCTCGGGAGGGGTCCCCAGCACCCCGCTCTAGCCTCTGCGGCATGGGGTGGATTGTCGTTGCAGCGGTCTTCATGTTCGGCAGCGCTGGCATGATCGCCTACGTCAAGCTGATGGCCAGGGCGATGCAGAAGTACGCGGTCGGCGCCGTCGAGGTACTTCTGCTCCTCATCGGAGCCGGAATCCTCTTCGCCGCCGGGTTCTTCACCGCCCACCTCGGTCTCGGGATGGCGGAGCAGCCGAGCCTCTTCGTCGGCATGGCCGTTCCGGCGGCATACGCGGTCGGCCGCCTCTCCTGGGTCGCGCTGGGGCTGCCGACTCCCTGGAGCGACTACGAACGCTGGCGCGAGCAGGATCATCGCGACTACTGGAGTTGATAGCGAGCGAGGCGGGCGCCTGCGGCCGCGGCGCGGCCTCACGCCCGTCCCAGTCGCGATCCACGCCGGCATGTGCCCTGCCGATCATCCGGGTCCGGCGGGAGTAGCGGCCGCGGCGGACGGTCAGTAGGGCTGGACGCGGGTGAGGACGCAGTGGGGCGGTTCGGCGTCGGCGACGATGACGTACTCGGCCACGCCGAGGGAGCCGTCAGCGCCCAGCGGGATACGTCGCTGCTGTGGCCACTTCGACGAGGCCGTGCTGCCCGGCACCTCGCCGCGGTGCTCGTTGATCGCGACCGTCGCGGCGAAGACCGCGGAGAACAGCCGCGGGTCGGTGGCCGGATCTGCCAGGAAACGCTCGACACCGGGAGCGAGGTAGCAGGGCCACCCGTCGCCGTCGTCGTGGTCACTCAACGGGCAGTCCCTGGGCCCGTCGCCGCGCGATGACGTCCTCGATCGTCGCCTTGGGCAGCGTGCCGTCCAGCGCGGCCGCCGTGACGCGGTCGCCGTCCGGGTCGGTGTCGAGCATCGCCTCGCACCACCAGCGCCGCAGCACCGCCTCGGCCCGGTCCAGCGGCGCGGTGCCGAGCTCGCGGTAGAACTCCATACGCCTGGGGGCGGACAGCGCGCCGGCGATCCCGTCGATGGTCCGCGGCACCCGCTCGCCGCCCTCGGGCTGGTGGTAGTGGATCGGCTGTACGCTCATGCGCCTCATTCTCCCGTTCACGTCACGTCGCTGTCGACGAAGTCGACAACCGCGGAGCCACGAATCCGCGGCTCCCGGCGCGCGGTCGCGCCCTCAGATTCGCCAGCTGCGGATCCGGTCGGCCGCGTCGTAGACGTCGGCCCGGCCTTCCAGGATGTCCCGGGCGAGGTCGACCAGCGCACCGTAGGGCGGATCGATGCCCTCGCCGGAGATGTGCATGTAGGCCACGGCCATCGAGCAGGCAAACCGGATGTTGCTGGCCGGCAGGGGCTTGAGCAGCGCGAGCGTGTGCAACAGCGCCGCGGAGCGCCAGGCCGCGTCGGAATCCGTGCCGAGGCGGGGCGGGTCGACGCGGTGGCGGGCCACGGCGGCGACGAGGGCGGAGAAGTCGGAGATCGTCGGCTGCTTGGGCAGGACCTCTTCGTGTCGCTGGAGTAGCCAGGGCACGTCGATGAAGATCAGGGGCATCGGTCAGGCGGCCTGGGTCCTGGTGTCGTCCGAGGGTTCGTCGTCGGGGAAGGCGGCGGCGAATTCGGCGGCGTGCTGCTCGTAGAAGGTGCGGAAGACTTCCGCCCCCTTCTTCAGGGCCCGGTGCCGCTCGATGTCGGCGGCCGCTGCCTCGCGGACCAGGGCCTTGAGACTGGTCCCGCGTTCACGTGCGATAGCGCGGAGCGTCTCGAGCTCGCCTTCGCTGAATTCCACGTTGAGAGCTGGCATACCCCACACCGTAGCGCGCCGGTACCGGACTAACAATTTGCCCAGTTCAGGCGGCATGATGGCAGGTACCTGTGGGCGGACTCATGAGGAGCCCCTGTACCGAAGGGAGTGCCTGCGGAGCGAGGGCCGGGCCGGGTAGCGTGCCCTGGCAAACAGGGAGAGGGGTGCGAGGACGTGGCAGTGTTTCCAGAGTTCGTCCCGGATGGCAGGATCACCGCGGAGGAGATCGAGGCCCTCCTAGCAGTGGGGCGCGCCAGCGCCGATGCTCGGCACGAGCTGGAGTCAGCGCGCTCGCTGGGCAACCGCCTCCATTCACTCATGAGCACGGCGGAGAGCTACGGCGTCGGCATGACGTTCCAGCTCCACGAAGAGGCCCTCTTTGGGTTGTTCAAGGTCAGCGGGCGCTACGAGGACGCGGTGTCCGTGGCCGCTTGGCGCTGGACCAGCGCCTGCACCGTCCTGGGCATTTCGCTTCTGGACCGGATTGTGCGCGGTGCTCCGGCGCTGTCCGTGGCGACGCTGAAGCAACTCGTCAAGGAGCCAACCGTCGCCGAGTTGCGCGCCGCGTTGAGCATCCCGTGCGATCAGCTGATGGTGGCGCGGGAAGCCGACGAACGAACCCGCACACAGGAGACTCGCGACAAGCTCGTTAGCCAGCTCAATGTGATCGTGTCGGATATCTCCGATCAGCTGACCGTCCCTGAAGCTGTAGCCGAGGCCCACCGCGTGAGCGAGGTCAGTGATCCCCGCTGGGATCTGGTGCACGAGTCGGCGTTGCCCTCTCTGTTTCCTCTGGCTGAGCAGCTCCCCTACGAGATCAGGCAGTACCTCAAGCAGTAACCCGTGCCGTGGTTGGGGCGGGTTCCGGGTCGGTTGTTGGACGTTGTGGCCCTGCTGTGAGTGGTGCTGCGCGGGACGCGACCGGCCAGTAGCCTTCCGTGCTGAGCGAAGTCGGGGAGGGCGCGGTGAGGTTGGTCGGGGAGTTCGTCATCAGTAGCGTCGTCGGGGAGCGCTGAGTGCCGGCGAGCGCGTGGGACACCGCTACCCGGGAGGTGATCTGGCTCGGCGAGCAGATCTCCGGTCTTCCGGCCGGGCTGGCGCGTGGGCGGTACGAGTGCCGGGCGTGCGGCGGGAAGCTGATTCTCAAGGGGGTCGGGCCGGACAAGAAGGTCTCGCCGTACTTCTCCCACCAGGGCGGCGGTTCCTGTGCGGCGCCGGCGGAGGAGACCCGGATCGACGCCGAGACCGAGGTGGTGATCCAGCTGCGGGACACCATCCGCGCGATCCCCGGCGTGAGCGCGACGACCGAGGTCCCAGAGGACTCGCCAGGCGCCGGAGCGCAGCTCCCGCCGGTGATCATCGCCCAGTGCGATGACGTCACGGTGGCCATCGAGCGCCCGGGTGTGGTGTTGCCCGGGCCGGAGGTGCTGGCCCGCCGGGTGCGGGCGGTGGCGGGGCGTCATCCTGGCGCCCTGCACGTGTGGTTCCTCAAGCGGGACCCGGCCCAGTTCGGTCCGGCCGGGGAGCTCGAGGTGTTCTACGGCGGGAAGAACCACGTCCATCAGACGGTCGCCCCGACCGCGCAGCAGGAGGCCATCGTCGCCGCCGGCGGCCACGTCTTCTGGCTCGACGGGAAGCTGGTGCTCATCCCCTACGGCGTTCACGACTTCGTCCACGCACCGCGGCCCGAGCAGGACTGGACGAACTGGCCCGGCTGGGCCCGTGACCCACGCGAGGACTGGCGGATCAGCAAGCCAGGGCCGGCCGCGGACGCCGGCCGTTGGGGCCTGGTGCCCACCGCGCTGTCCTCAATGACCCGCACCCGCGCGTTCTTCCGCCCGGAGCAGGCCTACCGGGTGATGGACGAGCTGTATCGCAGCCAGGCTGGCCGGCACGCCTGGCGCAACCGTCACGCCCGCGAGGTCTACCAGCAGCGCATCGCCCCGTCCCAGGCACAGGAGCCGGCGCTTCCGGAGGGTCGCACGGACGCGCCGCCCGAGGCCCCGCTCACGGAGCAGGGCCGAGTCGCCGCGTCGGCGCCTCCGGCGACGACAACCTCGACTCCCCCATCCACCGCGACGCCAGCCAGCGTGCCGACGCCGCCGGGCGTCATCCCGCCTCCCCCGGCCTACCCGCCGAAGTCGCAACCGTCGGTGGCCGCTCCGGCGCCGCGGCCGTGGTGGCGGCGTTTCCTCCCCGCAGGGCGCGGGCCCGGGCGGTAGGCCCATCAGCGATGGTCTCCATCTGGCCCGGCTGCCGTAGGGCCACGGCCAATCGCCGGGTGGCGCGGTTCAGTTCAGCGGGTCCTGGACAGCGTCACGGTGCGCTCGAGAAGACATGGTGAGAGGGGAAGCTGCCGGTGCCCGAGTCCGACGTCGTTCTACCCGTCCCCGCACGGCTGTCGCCGGTACGCGACGACCATGCCTGGCACTTCCCGGACATCAGCGGCCACCGCGTGCATGTGCGGCTGCGGGTCTGGCCGACCAAGGAGGGCGGCCACCTGGTGGTCGCCACCGATTTGGGGCTCGGCGCCGGGCTGATCAACGCCGCCGAGAGCCTGGTCCGCGCCGCGCGGCACGAGTTCGGGGAGGACGTGACGGCCGTGCGGCACTTCCCTCCGCATTCGATGACCGCGTTCGAACGCGACACGTTCGACGTGCTGCTGCTCGATGACAAGGGAGTGGCCCGGCCCCGGCGGTGCACCGCCCAGGTCCTACGGCTCTTGGGCGCCAGCGTGGTCGGCTTCCCCGGCGACGCGCCGCCCGGCCCGACCGACGCTACCGCCCCGATCGTGCCGCCGCAGAGTGTCCACCTCGCTCGGCTGACGGCCGCCGCGCTGCGGCTTACCCAGAGCCGGGCGACCGAACGCCAGCCCAACGGCTACCCGACCCAGCGCGGCCCGGTCGCCGAGCCCGACCTCGACGCGATCAGCCAGCTACGCATCACCGCCCCCGTGCTGCAGCACCTCGCCCACTTCATCGCCACCTTCGTCGTCGACCACGATGGGACTGCGGCCGGCGCGAAACGCGAGAAGAAGCTGGAGCGGATCATCGACGCGCTCAACAAGCAGGCGTGGGCGCTGACCGAGTTGTGCGACGACCTCGTCGACGAGGAACGCGACCAGGCGACGTAGCCGAGCGCCTGGGGCCGGCGGCGGTTGGGTGCGCCGTGCTCAAGGGGATCGTCGCGCCAAACCGGCGACCTCTTGGCCTGGCTGGCGGGGCAGGGGCGCACACGGACGACGCTGCGAAACGCCCGCCGAGCAGGCTCATCTGCGTTGTGGGGACCTCTGGGGGCGCAGGAGCGGGTTCCGCGCGCCGAGGTAATCCCCGCATATTTGCCGCGTATGCGTGCATACCGACGGCCCCGCCAGCGTGATGATGGTCGGGCAGGCGGGTCGCGCGGAGCCGGGACCTGCGCTTTCCTCGGGTAACGACCACACACATCACAGATGCGTAACATCGAGAGGTTTCACCGCTGATCGGATTCGATCGAATCCCGACCATTCTTGCCGCGAATCGACAGGTCGACATGGCGGATCATGGCATTTTCGCGCCCGAACAGGCGAGCCTGCGTAATGCGCCCGGCGTTTCCCATTCAATGTGATGATTGCCTTCTATGGTGCTTCTGTGTCGCACAGTTGACCCGCTGCCGCTTCGGCAGGTACCAAACAGATACGAAAAGAGGCCCGGCGTGGAATGTCGAGCCCCACCGGACCTCTTTCACCTTTCCGTACGACCATGGAGCAATAGATGCCCCCTGATCACGCGCCGGACCAGCGCCATACCCAGCACTCGGCCCAGCGGCGGTTCGACCGTAGCATCCCGCGTTTTGAACGCGCCGAAACTCTCAACACCCATGCCTTCGGGGTCAACATGCAGCTGGGAACGCGCTTTCTCGCGCTGCTTGTCCTGCCCATCGTGCTTGTCTACGAGGTCGCACTCGTGCCCATGGTGGCCGGTTTGATCGCCGGCCCGGCCGCTGCCTGCCGCATCAGGCTGCGCTACCAGCGGATCCGCCCCGCCTGATACCGCAGGGGTGTCGGCCGGACATGCTCCGGCCGACACCCCGCGGCCCACCGGCACACCGCCCTACCCGCCTGGAATTTCCGCCAGGCCGGCCGTAAACAGCCCAGCACCGAGGCGAATTTCCCGGTGCCCCCCTCGAAGGCATTCATGAGCGACGACAGCGACGACCTGGTGTGCCACAACGCCGGCTGCACCAACGCCCTCCTCAAGAAGCCCGGTGCCGGACGCCCCAGGAAATGGTGCTCCGAACAATGCCGGCGTTCCGCCAACCGCACCCCTGCCTCCGAGCCCTCCGGCGACGCCGCCGCCCGACACACCGGGTACGTGGTCGAACTCGCCGAAGAACTCCGGGGACGGGCGGACGAACTCCTGCGCCTGGCTCGCGATCCCGCCCTGGCCGTCGATGTGCCGATGCGGTTCCTCGACCTCCTCGAGACGGTCCGCCGGGACCTGAACGACCTCCAGGCGGCGGCCATGCAGCAGGCCCGTGACCGCGGCGCCCGGGTCGTCGACCTCGCCGCGCGCCTCAGCGTCAGCGCGGACACCATCAGCCGCCTGTGGCCGGCCGACGTGATCGACCGCCGCATGGCCAAACGCCAAACTGTCGGCGAGTCCCACCCCATCGCCCCGGCCTCCGACCCGCCAGCCGCCGACAGCGTCCCGCCGCCGCGGCGCCCCCGAACCGGCACCGGCCCCTCCGAAGGCCCCGTCGCCACCCTCGCCCGCGCCCTCTCCCACCTCCAGCGCTCCAGTGGCCGCCGGCACCGGCGCCTCGGCTACGACGCCGGCGTCTCCCCCTCCTACATCTCCCGCGTGATGTCCGGCGAGCGCTGTCCCTCCTGGCCGGTCGCCCGCTCCATCACCCGCTCCTGCGGCGGCGACCCGGACGATATCCGACCCCTGTGGGAAGCCACCCGGGGCATCATCACCCCCACCCCCCACGGCTTCCACGCCGCCCTACGCGGCCTCTACCTCGCCGCCGCCCGCCCCGACGACCACACCCTCCGCCGCAGCACCCAAGGTCTGCTGACCAGCTCCGACATCACGCGCCTCCTCCACGGCGCAGGACCCCCCACCGACTGGCCCACCGTCGACCGCCTCGTCCACGCCCTCCACGGCGACCCGACGACCATCCGCCCCCTGTGGGAAGCCGCCCGCCACGCCGCACCCCGCTCGCACAGCGCCACCCGCCACGGGCCCGTCCCTCGAGGCCTGCCCGCAGCGGCCTTCGGCTGACCAGCCCCCTCGCCCCTGACCGCCCGCTGCCCACGGAGACCATCATGACCACCACCGTCACCGACCCGCCGGCCACCAGCCGCGCAGGCATCGCCACCGCCATCAACGACAGCATCGGCCGCCTCGTCCGACAGCGCGCCGGCATCTGGAGCACCGCAGCCCTCGACGAACTCACCCTGCTCTACCAGCGCTGGCACCACGCCGTGGACGGCACCGCCCCCGGCCACAGCTCGCGGGCGTGACGGGCCAACAGGCAGCGTCCATGGCTGCCGCCTGCGGGCGACTGGTGCAGGGGTCTGGTGCCGAAGTCACCATAAACAGACAATGACTCCGGGGCAGCGTTCTGTGAGGAAGCTGGGAGACAGTGCGTCGTCCCCAAGGGCGCGTGTCGAACCCTCACAACGCTGGTACTGGCCGTAGACCCGGCTTCGGTAAGAAGGAATAGTCGTTGCGTCCACCGAGGGGGAAACATGGCGGGTGAACAGCTTCCGGGGGTTCCCGGGCAAGGAGGTCGTCGTGCACTACCGTCAGGCAGTGGTTTTTCGCCTGTGCAGCGGGGCAAGAGGGAAACACACTTAGGCGCTCCGCCACCACCTCCTCTCCTGATGGCGCCGATCCATCAGCCCGGTGGCTTTCCTACCGATGCTTCCGCCCCCGACCGGCGACAATGCTGGGACATGCTCGGCCCGAGTGTGCAGAACAAGCTTCGGGAGATGGCTGGCACCGTGCTGGAATGGTGGGCCCGGTTGGAAGACGGCGATGATGGACGTCCCACCGCCTACGTCTTCGGGCCCAACGGCCTGTGCAAGGCCACTCCCACGACCCGGAATGGCAAGCCGGCATATCTGGTTGAACGTCTCAGGTTGGACGCAGGAGCGATACGGCAACAGTCCTTCAGCACAGCGGCACCCCCGATCCGGTCACGAGCCGTCTCCCGCATGTTCCGCCGCGCCCCGACCGCCGCCCCTCCGCGCACCGAATCCGTGCACCCGCTGAACCTGTCTGCTCACACCCTGGCCGTCCTCGGGAACTTCCCCGTCGAAGTACAGGACTTCCTCCAGCGCCCCTTCCTGCGGGACGACCGACGTGTTGTCGCGGACTTCTACTACGCAGAATCAGTCGAGTTCGCGAGCCAGCGCGTGTTCGCCCTCTTCTGTCTGTCCGCCGACCGGAACGTGACGCTGGCCACAGGAACCCGCATCCTGCCCCGAGGCAAGCCGCTGGACCGCGCGCAGTGGCAGATCGAGTGCTATCACTCCCTGGTCCGGACTCCACCCCGGCCGCGGTGAGCACTGCCCCGCACTCAGCGATATCGGTACAAGTGCTGGAGGCGCAAGGCATCCTTCTGCCAGTGGGCGCGGGCCGCGTTCGCCTCGAGTGGGACGTCTCGTCCCAGGCGGGTGGCCAGATCCCGGTACAGGTGAGGGGGGTTGGTGTCGGTGGAGGCGAGCAGCACGGCGAGCAGTGGTTCGTCGGGCGGGGTGTTCTGGTCGATGTGAAGCAGGACGGTGAGCTGGTCGTCTGGCCTCAGGTCGGGCAGGGCGGATCCGAGAGCACGTCGTAGCCGAGTCCAGGAGGTGGTCGTCCGTTCGCGGGCGGCCTTCTTCAGCGCTCCCGTCACGGCGGCGCTCATGCCGGCCAGCGCGTCGGACGACAGGGCGGGCGGGCCAGGGGGCGGCGACTTCTTCGCCTTGTTCTTCGGGGGCTGCTGGGTTCTGGTGGGCTCGCGCTTTCGCTGTGCGGGGGGCGGTGCGGCGTCCTTGCGGCGGGTGCGGGCCGCTCGCCGGGACTCCGCCCTTTCGCGGACTGACCGAGCGCGGGCGATCCACGACTCCGCCTCGCGGCGCTCCGCCGGGGTCACCCAGTGCCGGGCGGTGGAGAGGCAGGTGGCCAGGGCGGCGGCTTCGTTGACGGCCGTGCCCTGGTGGTGCGGTGAGCGGCGCTCGGCTTCGGCAGCCTGCCAGCCCTCGGCCTGGGCCTGGGGGCTGCGTGCGAGGGCGGCGAGCGCGGCCGCGCGGAGTTCAGCGAGGGCGCGGTCGGCGACCAGGCGGGTGAGCAGCGCCAGCGTCTCGGTGGTAGCGCCGGCGGCGCGTGCTTCCTCGAGGGCGGCGGCCAGCTCGGAGCGGATCCGCCGCTGGGTCCGGCGCGCGACCTCCAGGGCGCCGTCCGGGGTGGTCGTGCCGTCCCATCCGGGCAGCGTGGAGGCGGCGACGTCGCCGGCCTGCACGATGAGATCCTCGGCATCCCGCGCGGCCACGCACGTCGCGCACAGGCCGGACGCATCGGCCGCGCCGCAGTCCACGCAGGGCAGGG
Source organism: Streptomyces mayteni (assembly GCF_054783955.1). Taxonomy (NCBI): domain Bacteria; kingdom Bacillati; phylum Actinomycetota; class Actinomycetes; order Kitasatosporales; family Streptomycetaceae; genus Streptomyces; species Streptomyces mayteni. The sequence continues at coordinate 25,596 of NZ_BAAGPR010000025.1, forward strand.
CCCGCTGCGCGGCGAGGTCGGCCTCGTAGGCGGCCCGCGCCGCGGCGCGGGCGGCTTCCCGCTGCGGGGCGGCCGCTTCCCATGCGGCCTCGTCCCTGGCGCGGGCGGCGGCGTCCTGCTCCCGGTTCTTGGCGGCCACGGCCAGCTGTTCGTGGGTGAACTCCCGCATCCGGCGCTCGACTTCGGCGCGCCGCTGGCCGGCGGTGAACTGGGGTGCGGGCATGGCGATGGCGACGTCGGCGGCGATGCCCAGGCGTAGCGAGCGCCGGTTGTCGCGGACGTCCTCGCACGGGCCGCAGGGGCCACCGGTGTCCAGTCGCATCCCGTCGTCGCATCGGGGCCCGCCGCAGGCCTGCGTCGTCGCTGTGGGCCTGGAGCAGGTTTGCCGGGACGTCGATCCCTAGAGCGGTCAAGGCGGTGGTGAGCTGGGCCTCATCGGTCATCGGTCGCTGTCCTCTGAGGTGATGAAGCGGCAGTAGGGGGCTTCGAGTAGCAGGTATGCGGTACGGCCGCTGGGGGCACCCTTGAGTGCCTGAACGGTGGTCTCTGGCTTCTCGGGGGTGTTCCTGTCCCAATAGGGGATCTGTCGGTGAAGCGAGACAACGGTGTCAGCGTTAGCGACGGCATCGGCGTGGATGTCGTTGAGGCCGGGGTGGCCGGTGGCGTGGGGCTCGGGGAACGCGACGACGAGGACGGCCGCGTTGTGCTCGACGGCGAAGCGCCGGAGGCTGCGCATGTGGCGGGCGATCGCATTGGGCGCGGAGGGCTCGCTGAAGCCCTGGATGGAGTCGATCACGATCAGCGCGGAGGGCTCGCCGCGGTCGGTCAGCTTCATGAGGCCGCGCTCGACGTCGACCAAGGCGCTGTTGTCATCGCGGCCCGCGCTGGCGAAGTTGAACGGGCCTCGGTCCATGTGTTCACCAAGCGCGTCGGCGTCCGAACGTCGTTCTGCTGGCAGGCCCTGGAGGATGTCCAGACCCAGGTGGGCGGCCAAGGCCTTCTCCTGAAGAGTGCGCAGGTCCCACTCCGACGATCCGAAGACGACCCCCCGGCCCGCCAAAGCGTTGTGGGTGGCGATGTTCAGAGCGAAGGTGGACTTGCCGACCGTGCTCACGGACGCGACGACCGAAACAGCGCCGGAGCGGAGCCCGAGCAGAGGTGTGACCTGCGGCCAGGGGGTGGTCCAGGTAATGCTCATCAGAAGTCGCCCTCCGTGGTGACGATGCGGAAGAAGAGGCCCTCGTCCTGCGTGCTCACGGGTCTTTCCCCATCCCGAGATGACGGTGTGATGCCGGCAACGCCGGTGTCGTCGGCATGGGGAAACGGGCCCCGCCCGAGCGCTGAACACTGAGCCCAGCCTGACGCTCCCAGGCGACCTGCCACCCGGGAGCCTCCGTGTTTCAAACGACGGCCTCGAGGGTGACGCGTTGAGGCGCAGGAGGCGTCGGTGCGCATACCTTGCAAAGCCGGTACTTCGTCCCGCCTCTGGGGCCAGTGCGTTCTTCCATCCATTTCACCAAATCGTCGGGCGAGAGGATGTTGAAACTTGAGACGATGCCGCTTCGGCTGTTGTGGTGCGTGTACGAGAACAGCAGCTCCTTGAACAGGGCGTCTTCTGATACCTCGGGGCTACGCGGTTCCCACAGTCCTCCGGGACATGCCACCGTCTGGCAGGTCACGCGGTGAATGGCTGTTGTGCCGACCGCATACGGGTAACCGGCCTGGTCGGCGAGGCGCCTCTTGTCTTCCAGCCCCTGCACCCGTAGTTCTTCGAGCTCCGGGATCTTGGCGAGACAGTGCTCGCAGTCTCCCCGGCATCCCTCAGCATCTTCTCTCCGGACATCATCCCCACGCGGGTCATGGCGAGCGGCCAGCAGGGAAGCGCCTTCAGCGATGACAGCACGCGCTTGGGCGGCCGTAGCTTTCCCTGCGATGACTGTGTCCAGCAGCTCCAGCACAGCCGGGACTTCCACGGAGGCCCCCCAGCCGTCCTGAGCCCGTCGGGGCCTGGGCCAGTCTCTGCCCCAGGCCCACAGAGTCTCAGGCAACGTCTGGCCCGCGAACTGCAGGTCGAATTCGTCCCTCACCACCCTTCCCCCGAACTGTGGTGCAGGTTGCCCGTTAGGAAGAAGGTATTGAACGTCGACCAGCTCGTATTGCGGACGTCCCGCGCTGGCGACTCCCTCGTCGGTGCTGGTGTCCTTTTCCGATTCCGCTCGTACCGGCGGGTGCGGGTGACGCCGAACAGGTTTACGCATCTTCCTGCGCTTCTTCGGCACGATCTTCCCTTCGGCGAGCACAGTGGGAACTCAACGGCTCGCTATTATCGCTGACTTACCCGGCTGAGATGGGCGATTCGAACGAATAGCCCACCCCGCTGGCGGCCTCAGGAACGGTTCCTACCAGGAGCTGGGTATCCCGTCATCGCACGTGCGGAGAAGCTGCTAGGCCTTGAGCCCAGGCGGTCATCCGCCAGCCGTAGAGGTCGAAGGTGTCGTCCTCGCCGTGCTCCTCCAGGTGGTCCAGGAGCTTCCAGGGCGCGTAGCGGGCGGCGGCCCGGGCCTGACGGCGGTCTTCGTCCGTGCGCGCGGCCGCGGCCCGCATAGTCGCGGCAGCGGCTTCGAGCTGCGCCATCACCTGGGCCGCCTGGCGCTGCGCGAGGTAGGCCTGCCACGCCGGGCTGTCCTCCGGAGACACGGCGGCGGCGCGCGCCGCCCGGGTGGTAGTCCGGTCCTTCAATTGGGCGGTGATGTACGCGGCCGGCCTCGAGGGGCGCCAGTCGAGGTACCAGGCGTGAAGTTCGGCGACGATTTCCTGCACGCCCATGCCCTCGTCGATGAGCGGTCGCAGGGCGAACGCCAACCGCCGCAGCCGCTCGGTCTGGGTCCAGGCCACCAGCGGCCGCACGCGCCGGGCGATCGCGATGTCCATGGCCACCTGGAGCGGGCTGCGGCGCCGCCGGGCCGCCTTGCTGCTGGTCTTGGTGGGGGAGGTCGATGTGGATGAACGGCTCGCGCGCTCGCGCGAGGTGTCCTTCAACCCACCACCTACCTCAACTTTCTGTCCTACGGGGTACTGACCACGAGAATGGGGCGCACGGCCCGCCGAACTGCCGCCCGGCCGGCGGTTCTTCACCGCCCCATCCGCAGCGTTGCCGGCAGCAGCGGCGGCTTGCCGCGCGGCGGCGACAGCCCGTGCCCGGCCGGCCTCGGTCACACCGACGACCCGCGCCTCGTAGCCGCCCCCGGACAACCGGTGCCCCATCGCCGCGTCGAACACCGGAGGGATCACCGCACCGTAGATCGTGGCCGTCGCCGTGTAACGCCGCCCCGGCAAGTGGAGGTTCGCCTTCGACCCGTGCCGGACCCACGCCAGCGCCCCCAGCTCCCGCAGCACCGCGACATGCCGCTTCACCGTCGCCACCGACACCCCCAACCGCGCCGCCGTCCCCTCGAGGTCGTACAACACCGTGCCCAGCGTGTAGTCCATCCGCCGCGCCAGGTCCTGAGCCACTTTCAGCGTCCGCTCGCCCGCCTGCGGATGCAGCCCCGCCCCGACCAACCACGACACCGAGCGCAGCCACACCCGCGGCTGCGCCTGCCGCGATGCCGTTGCCTTCACCTCCTGCGCGGCCCCGCGCACCAGCCGCACGTCCAAGACGTCGACCGCAAGCGTCTTCCCCGCCAGCACCTGGTCGTCGACGGACGCCGGAGTGGGCGGAACGATGCCTGCCGCGGCGCTCATCGGATCGTCCCCACGAGCTCTTGGCGGCCGCCGCGGGACACGACGAACGGCCGGGCGGTGTGGCGCCGGCCGCGGGGGCCGGCGTGGGCGGAGAAGGTCTTCACACCCACCCAAGGACCCGGCGAAGCGCCTTTGTGACCGGCCGGCGCCGGCAACATGACCAGACGGGCCACACGGCGAGCGGAACGACACGGACCACCCGAACGGGTGGCACGACAGGCCGCGAGACAGAGATTCCCCTTCATACCCGTGACAGGGATCTCCGAGGCGCCGATTGTGACGCCCTGGGCAGCCGAACCGCCGATGACGAGGGACGAAGGCGAGGAACTCACCGCAATAGAGGTCTCAACGGACCCTGCGGTGTGACGCCCCAGAGCGGGAAATCGTGTGACGTCTGCCACCCAGCTGGCACGCCTGGGCTGACAGACGGCATGGAGGTAGTGCAAAATGAGGACAGCTCCTCTCCATGAGAGGGCGTGCGAAAGGCCCTCCTGGTGGGGGTTGGTTCTGGTGAACCGGTACTTCGCTCAGATCCACCCGGGTGGTGCTGGGAGATCGGAGCCTTCGCCGGGGTTGGTAAGACCCCAGGCGGTGGAACGCGAAGGCCGCAGGATCCGCAGGTGGTTGGTAGCCACCACGCGGGCGCGGCCGGCGATCTACGTCATCCTCAACCCCTCGGAGCAGAGGTCTGTCCGCTGCCAGATCCGGCGCGGAAGCACGAGGAGGCACCCGACCGGAGCGACGCGCGAGTCGCTACCACGGCGGGTGCCGGTGTGTGTCTGTCGGTTGGCAGGGGTACCCTGCATCATGTCGACATCCTCCGCTGAGAGATAGAGGGTGTTCGGCGCGGCCTCGGACCCCCGGCAAAGACGGTCCTTGGCCACCGGGCCCCAGCCACTGGCTGCGGGCCCGTTTACATATGGATCAAGACTTGTGGGCGACACCCTATCTCGGCTGCGCGCCCCATGGGGCAGCCGGGGCAAACGTGTCGTACCGTCAGTGAGGTTCTGGCAGGCCATCAGCCGATCCCACCATCGGCCGCGTTCTCCACTCGTTCGGAGGACTCCGGCTTGATCGATGCCAATGCAATCGGTCAACTCGACCAAGCCGACGCACGCTCGCTGCTCCGTCACGAGCCGCCCTCCCCCACAGCGTTGTCCGGGCCGAGCGAGGCGATGGTGTCGAGATACGGGGCATCGATGGCCCACTCGGTGCTGTGACGGGGGTGTGTTGCTCGGACTCGCGCGTAGGTCGCTGGCGAGTCATCATACTTTCCGCAAAGGCAGTAATTTTCGCACCATACGCCGTTGAATGGCACCTCGCCGCCACAAGGATGTGGCGGCTCGAAGAAATGACTCCCGGCTTGGTGGCCACACGCGCAGCGGCCAGGCTCTGGTTCTGCGGGGTACCCCCAATGCGGCTTAGCTTGGTCATATTTTGGCCAGGAGCGAGGCTGGTCGATTCCCCCATTCTTAAGCCCGCACCCCCGGTGGTTCAGGACGTCTTCGCCGAGAGCGACCGCAGCCTCAATGGTTGACACAGGGTCAATTTCGCCAAAGTCGAACCATTCACCGTGAGTCCGCAGGGAACGGAAGTGCCGATGTAAGGCTGACTCCAAGGACGAACCCCCAGAGAAGGAGCCTAGAATCACGAGAGGAAGAGGAGACATCCGTTGGATTGCTTTCAGGCGCTCCGGGAGATTGCTTGACCTGCCGATCTTCACCACTCGCGAACCAGGGGCGCCGATCACATAGACCTGTTGTCGTGGCTGGTCGGTCATCGTTGGTCTCCTCGGTTCAGACAGCGTCGATGTGACACGGTGCTTGGCGCTAGGGGATTAGATACATTGGCCACATGTCTATGGGTTAGGGAAGTTAAGACGGCGCGGAGTCCGTCAGGAACAGTTGGTGCGCCCCCAGTCCTCAACTGGGTTCCCGTTTGCATCGGACCGCGGGTACTGCACGTCGTGCAGCGTCGGACCGCGGAACGCCTGAATGGTAGAGCGCCGCTGGAAAAGAGCCCCCGACCGTCGATGCGGTAGCTCCACAGTACGCACGTGTGCGAAACCCTCACGGTGGTAGTAGGCGTGAAGGGCCTTGTTTGTTCGCCAGGCGTCCAGCCGTACCCACGAGTGACGAGCACGTTCAGCGCGAAGCGAGGCCCAATCGAGGAGCGCAGAGCCAATTTCGTGGCCGCGCATATCGGGACGCACGATGGCGCGGTGAACGTAGAGGGCGTCACTCGGGGTGTCGCTAGCGACCCAAAATTCAGGATCAGCGACCTGGTCAACGGTAATTGTCGCTACTGGCGGGTCAGGGTCGAAAACGTAATTCCGGACGACGACAAAGGCGGTGGCGGCCGCTATATCGGTGCGGATCTTATTCAAGTCCGGAGGGTATTGCCATTGGTCGCTGCCGTGACTTCGGAGCCATTCCGATGCCTGACTCCAGAGATCTGCGATGGCTGGGGCGTCGGCCTCTCCAGCGGGGCGAACCGCGAACCAACCGCGTGTCATGACGATCCCCACTGCTGCTGACGCGCGCGCTCGTAGATGATGACGTGCCGGTCGCCTGGGAGAACGTTGATCGTGACCTGAACGGGACGGCCTCCTTCGGCGTAGGTCGTTGCGATGTGCTCGGCGACTGGAGTCCCTGGGCCCAGCAAGAGCCTGGTTGCCTCGTCTGGTGTCGGCATCCTGATGCTGATCTCGTCGAGGGCCTGCACGATTTCGTGCCCCAACTCGGCCAACACTTGGTTGGTCCCTCGTGCTACGTCGCCCGGGTTCATCCACTCCGTGCCCTGCACTATGCGCAGTGGCACGTGCGAGTCCTGGATGTTGTACGGCTCGCCGTCGAGGGTCCGAGTTCTGCGCCGAACGGCCACATGCTCACCGTCGGCGACTTGGAGGCGGTCCCGGATCTCGGTCGACGGGGCAACGATCACCACCTCAATGGTCTGGGCGGCCTCGCGGTCATCGCCTTCGTCCGCTACGCGCTGGCGAAAAATGTCGAGGTCTGGGGCGGGCGCTCGGAACTCTTTTTGAGGCCTGTAGATCATGGGCTCCCGCCGTCGCACGAAGTACCCGCGTGGGCGGTCCGAGACGATCAGCCCTTCGTTGACCAGTACGCGCAACCCCTGAACCGCAGTGGTGCGCGAGGTCTCCCACGCTTTGGAGATCTCGGCTTCGGTCGGCAGTCTCGAGCCCGGCCCCAGCTTCCCGGCGACGATGTCGGCGCGGAGCTGGTCCGCGATGCGCTGGTAGAGGGCGCGCTTCCCAGTGTTCGACATGGGATCTTGTCTACCTCCCAGAGGTTGAGTAGTCAATGTAGGCAAGCTCTTGACTCTCGATGTCAAGGGATGCCAAGCTACGTGGCGTAGCTCATTGAGTAGTCAATGTAGCCCATAGGAGAGCCATGTCCCCCGCTTCCCCTCACCAGTTCCTCGCCGAGCACGGCGACCCCACCAGCTGGTCCGTCGCTGACTTCGACACTCATCAGCACTTGGTTCAGACCGAGGGCATCACCGTTGACCAGGTCCTCGCTGAGAACCACGTCGTCGACGGTTCGGTCGCCGCCTGATCCCGGCTCGCCCGCGGTCACCAGCGCTCCTGGGTGCTGGTGACCGCGAGGGAGCCGGGCCGGAAGGCCCGACACCCGCAACTTCATAGCTGGCTGCGATCAGCCCCCCGGCTTCTCGCCGGTGCCGCGGTGACGAAAGACGTAAATCCCAAGGCCCGCAGTGCAGCACCCCTCTCGTGAACCGCATCCGCGTTTCCGACCCGGCACGGCCCCGATCACACGGGCCCGTGACAGGTCGAAAGCGCAGACCAGCAGACCAGTGAAGGGGCACCATGCGTAGCAACGGAAAGCCGGCCATCAAGGTCAGCGAGATGCGGTTGGGCGACGTCGACGTCCTCCCCGAGGGCCAGTTCTGGTTCGCATGCCAGGAACCCGGCTGCGGCGCCTGGCACGTCTGTAAGCGGAATCTGCTCCTGGCCCACGGCCGCACCAACGGCAAGGGTCGCTGCCCCGGCAGCTGGCAGCGGATCGAGCCCGACATCACCCCGGAGCAGTGGATTCGCCGCCGGGACAACCTGATCGACCCGAACACCCGGCGCAGCACCACGGTCCACAAGAAGACCAACCCGAAGACGCCGGCCGTCATGCAGATGAAGGTCGCCACGTATGCCCAGCTCCAGGGTGCTCGCCGGGTCCACCGCCTCTACGGCTGCAGGCGTTGCGAGTCGGGCCAGCCCTGTGAGACCGGCCGCTACCTCCACGACCGCATCCAGCAGCTCGTGCAGCGCGAGGCTCAGCGGCTGACCAAGGCGTCGCCCACCCGCGCCTGACCCACACCATCCCGCGCCGCCGACCGAGCTACGCCGGGCGGCGGCGCGGCGTGTTTGCCTCTACTCGCCTGAAGGAGTTCCTCGTGCAGATCACCGGCGTTATCGAACGGATCCTCATCCGTGCCGCAGCGCACCCCGAGCACCAGGTCCACAGCCACAACGGCCCTGCCCTGATGGCGATGGCGGAGGCCGGCCTCCTCGAGCGCGGCGCGCTCACCAAGAAGGGTCTCGCGGCTGCCGAGGACATCGCGGCCATCCGGGCCGCGAGCTGACGCCTGCGTTCCCCGTCGCCACCGCCCACCGCCGAATCCAGGCGGTGGGCGGTGGCGTGCGGAGAGCCGCAGGAACACCCGTTCCCGGCCACCCCCGATGGGAGAAGACCATGCCGAGCTTTCGCAGCATCCACCGTGCCCTCAGCGCCACTGCGACCGCGATGAAGCAGGACACCACCCTCGACCCCAGTGGCGCGGCCCGCCAGGTCATCCTGGGCGACCGCGACGCCGTCCACGACGACAGCCAGAGCCCGAGGATGGCGCTCCTCGATGAGGTCGAGTCCGCCATCGAGTGCCGTGACGCCGACAACAACGACTACGACCCCGGCAACGGCATCCAGGACATCCCCCGCGGTGACGCGATCCGGGCCGCCAAGGAAGAGGCCGCGCGGTTCCGGAGCATCGCCAACCGGCAGCGCCAGCGCGGCTGGTGACACTGCCTGTCACCCGTACCCCGTGCCGTCATGGTCGCCGACACCCCCCTCGCCCTCACTGGCCGGCGGCGGGGTGTCGGCGGCCACGGCAGTTCGAGCCGCGAGCTGACCGCAACCCACCGATGAGGAGCCTGAGTTGACCACGATCCGCGACATCACCACTGGCGCCGCTGATTGGCGATTCGGCGCGGCCTGCGCCGACGAGGACCCCGAGCTGTTCTTCCCCGACAGCCAGAACGCGACGAGGGCCCGCCGCCAGACCAACAAGGCCAAGAAGGTCTGCGGCCGCTGCCCGGTGATGGAGATTTGCCTCCAGTGGGCCCTGGAGACGCGCCAGGAATCCGGGGTGTGGGGCGGGCTGAGCGAGGAGGAGCGGTACGCGTTGAAGCGTCGTACCGCCCGGCCGCGGCAGGAGGCCCAATTGCGGTCGGCGGCGTGAACCCATGCCCTTCGCCACGAGCGGCGGGCTCTGCAGTTCCGTGGCCTTACGCCGAGCGTTCGTGGTCTTCGGCAGCCCGCCCTTGGGGTGCCGGACGACGAGTTCGCCCGCCGCCGGGGAATCGCCACCTCGTAGCGAGCACCGCAGCATCCTGCGCTGCCTGTCACCACCGTCCACCCCCGGGAACCTCCCCGGCCCGGTGGGCGGTGGCGTGCAGGGGGCCGGCAGGACCCCACCCCGCACAACGATGCGGCCCCGCAGCGTGGACAAGACGTTACGGGGCCGCTGGCGAATCCACCCACCTCAACTCCCCGAGGAAGTGAACGCGTTGGGCACGATCATGCCCCACATCACCGCTGTCCTGGAACCCGGACGGTCCTTACTGCCTCTGCCGACCGGCACCGGCTGCACGTGCTCGCAGACCCGCGGAGAGGCCTGCGGCGTCCACGGCAGCCTCCCGAAGAGCCCCAACCGCCCCACCCCGCCGACGGGCCTCGCACCCGCCATCGTGCTGCTCGGGCTCGCCGTCGACGCCGCGCTCGCCGACGAGATCCGCCGCATCGGTGACGAGGACAACCGCCGCGGCTATGAGCGCGACGAGACCGACACCGAGGACCTGGTCCCGGCCGGCCCGACGATGGGCTGCGGCGCCTGCAACGGGTGGGGCACGATCGTCGATCACGGGTCCGGCGAGCTGAAGAAGTGCGGCGTCTGTAACGGCAACGGGTGAGCCAGTGAGCGACACCGCGACGCCCCAGCCCGAGCAGCAGACCGTGTCCTGTCACCACTGCACCGGGATGGGCGAGATTCGGATGACCGCGGTCATCACCAGCCCGGGTGACGGCCAGACCTACCACGGCCTGACCAGCTCCCAGTGCGGCCTGTGCGGCGGCACCGGCCAGCGCACGTTGTGACCCGAGTGGGGCTCGAGCAACCGCTCGGGCCCCACGCCTTCTCCCACGGACCCCAGTAGCCGCGTGACCGACCCACCCGACATAGCCGCCCGCCGGGCAGTCGCCGCCGCGTACCGCACCATCACCCGTCGCTCGCTGCGCAGCGGGGACACGGCGGCCGCCCTGGTGGTGGCTGATCAGGCGACCAACGCCGCGTACGACCGCGGCCACCGCGTCGCCGACATCCACCCACCTCTCCACCGATTCGAAGGAGTTCGATGAAGAAGCACCGAAGCAACCACATCCTCGCCGCCGGCGCCGCGTTGGCCGGCGTCGGGATGGCCTGGCTGATGTACGAGGGGCTGCGCGAGTACGACGTCCCGTTCGTCCTCGCGTTCTGCATCGCCGTCGTGATGGGCCTGGACACGCTGAACAGCGTCTTCAACATCGCGACCAGGGCGCGAACGATCACCCATCGCTGCACGGAGCCCGACTGCACCTTTCGGGTCAGCGTGACCGCCGTGGACGCCGCGGAGTCCCGCCGTTGGCAGGAGATCGCCGCCGCGCACCCCCACCGCTACCGGGCTTTCTGACGTCCCGGCGCCCGGTGTCGCCCCTGGAATCCGCCCTCGGCCTGGCCGCGCGGCGCATTCCGGGGGCGGCCACGGCCGCCCGGCCGAACCCCCGCACGCACGAGAAGAGGCCCCGGGCGAGGGGCCTCTCGTGCGACCGCTGTAGAGGAGCGAATCGCATGTTCAACGGTAGCAAGACCAGGCGGGTCGGTGGCGAGTTATGAGGCCTTTCTCCCGCATGACCAAGATCTATGTCCCCCACCGTCTGTGGCGGCCGGCCGGCTACGCGCCGGACCGCTCGCTGCTGGCGACCACCATCGCGCTGACCACCACCGGCCTCGCGCTGCTGGACCTGCTGCTCAACGGCCTGGCCACCACCGCGCTGCACGCCGTCTTCGTCTTGGTCGTGTTCACCGCCGCCCGGCTGATCGCAGGTCTGTCCCTCACTCCCCGCTCGCCGAGCCCCGACGACACCCCGGAGGCCACGCCATGATCAAGCTGATCCGTACCGCGACCCTGAGCCGCCTCCGGCGAGACCTCAACGGGAACAGGCGAGACGTCTTCTTCGAGTGCGAGAGGGCGGAGTGCCTGCGCGAGGAACTGGCTGTGGCCCAGGAGGCGCTCGCCGAGTCCCAGCAGCTGGTCGCCACCTACAGCGGCCTCGCCGAGCGGTGGCACGAGCGGCTGCTGGCCAAGGGCGCCGCGGCCGACGCCGAGTTCGCGGGCATGCTCGCGGTCATCAAGCAGGTGACCGGCGAGCGTGACGAGGCCCGCGAGCAGCTGCACGACGCCCAGCGGGCCCTCGCCGGCCGCGACCAGGAGCTCGAGGAACTGGGCCTGCTGCGGGCGGCCGCCCGCCAGGAGGGCCTGGTCCTGCTCCTGGAGTGGGGCCGGCTGCACAGCATCCACCGCAGCGTGGAGGCGGCCAAGGCATGCGCGGAGAAGCACGGCGCCTCGCCCTTCGGGTGGGGCCGTGAGTGGACCGCGCCCAACCCGGACCGCGCGCCGGCCTCCGAGGTCTGGTGGCGCTGGATCCAGTACGTGAGCCGGCTGGATCTCCCGGCCGGCCAGAAGGAGCCGACTGGAAAGGAGACGACCCCGTGAACATCACTGTCAACTCGGTGCTGGAGCAGTTGTCCACGCTGCCTGCGTGGGTGATGCCGGTGCTCGCGACGGTCGGGCTGGGCCTGGCCGTCGCGCTGGTTTTGTGGATGCGTAACACTGCCCGGTCGTGGGTGTCGGGCATCGGCCCGCAGGCCATCGTCGCGTTGGGCGGCGTCGCGGTCAGCGTGTACGGGCTGTGGGGCTTCGCGATCGACACCGCGAAGCTCCCCGCCGTCCTGGCGATCGCGTTCATCGCGGTGTTCGACGCAGCCGAGATGGTGCTGCTGATGATGCTCTACCGCGCGGCCGACCCGGCCAAGGGGTGGACGCCGCAGCTGCGGTTGATGCACCGCACCGCCTGGATGCTCGTCAGCTTCTCCTGCTCGATGAACGCGGTGCACGCGCCGAACTGGTGGAGCAGGCCGGTGCTGGCCGCGATCCCCGCCCTGGCGACGTGGCTGATCGAGCTCCAGCTGCGCGAGAAGCTCGGGCAGCACGTCGCGGCCGACGACGAACAGCGCGTGGGGCGGCCCGGCCCGGTACGGCTCGTGGTCGTGGTCTGGCAGCACTTCTGGGCCCGGCTGTTCGCCGCCTTCGGGTTCGACGCCCGTGCGCAGGGCTCGGAGGTCGCCCGCGCGGCGATGGCCCGCCGGGCCGCTCACCGCGTCTACCGGCTGCGCCTGATCCTCCCGCCGGGCAACCCGGAGCCGACCGGTTGGTGGGACCGCCGCAAGCTGCGCCGGGCCCAGGCCGCGCTGGACCGGGCCGACATCGCGACCGATCCGGCTCAGGGCCTGGCGTTCGCCCGCCGGATGGCTGGCCTCACCGGCACGGTCAACGTGGCGGCCGCGAACTACCAGGACGCGCCGGCGGTCATGACGCTGCTGGAGTCCCTGAGCGTCACGGCGGCCGCCGACCGGATCACCGCGCAGAGCGGCGCGATGGAAGCCGAGGCCGCGCGGCAGCGCGCGGAAGACGCGCGACAGCGCGCGGAGACCGCTCGGCAGCGCGCGGTAGAGGAAACCGACGCCGCGCGGACCGTGCTCGGGGAGCTGGAAACCCAGCGCGTTCAGGCCGAAGAGACCGCCGCCGACGCCACCCGCCGCGCGGAGAACGCGCGGCAGGAAGCGGAGCGCGCGGAGACCGCTCGGGACCGCGCTGAGGCCGCGCGGCAGCGCGCGGAGGACGACGCGACCACCGCCGACCGCCGCGCGCGGCAACTCGCCGACGAGGCCGACCTCTCCAAGGAACGCCTCGAGCGCACCACCCAGGAACTGCACCGCCTGGAGGACCAGACCACCACCGCGCGGCAGGGCCAGCACGGCACCCAGGACCAGCTCGCCACGCTGCGCCGGCAGCTGGGGGACCTGAAGGACCAGCATGACAAGGCCGACCAGGCCGCCCGCCAGGCGGCCCAGCAGGCGCGGGACACCCGCGCCGCGGTGGACGCGGTTCGGCAGGAGCTGGCTGGTCTCCACACGGCTCGTGACCAGGCCCTCACGGCGCAGGCCGACGCGCGCGAGGCCGCCCGCCGGGCCCAGATCGAAGCCCAGGGCGCCGCGGAGCGGGCCGCCGCGCAGCAGCGTCAGGCCCGCGAGATCAGCGGGTTGCTGGAGCGGCTGCGGGGCGAGTTGGCCGACCAGGTCGGCGACGGCCCCGTCCCGGTGCCGGGTCGGCGGTTGTTCGAATCGGACGCCAAGCAGGCCGGCTGGGAGCACTACCGCGCGGAGGTGAGCGCCAACCGCGCGGAGCCGAGCGCAGCCGAGCTTGCCGAGCAGTTCGGCGTCGTCGCGGGCAACGCCCGCAACTGGCTGCGCGACTTCAGGGCCGCCCGCGCCCGCGAGCTCGCTCAGCCAGTCGCGCGGCACGAGTCGGTCAACGGCACCCCGATCTCGGTCTGACGCGCACCCACCGCGCACCCACCGCGCGGCATCGAGCGGCATCGAGCGGATCCGCGCGCATCCCGAGCAGCACCGCGCGCTCGCCGAGCGGTCAGCTCATCACCGCACTGTCCGGGCACTCATGGTGACCGCCAGCCCCTTCGTCCTCAGCTCGAGGACGGCGGGTCTGGCGGTGGCCACGGCCGCCCGGCCGACCGGCACAACCCCCCACCCCACCACCCGCCGGGCGGCCGCCGCCGCCCGGCGGAAGACAAGGAGCAGCACGTGAACGACGAGCACGCACCCGCGAAAGTCGACTACAGCCGCCTGCTGAACCTGAAGTCGATGAACAACTGGACGCTGGAGGTGCAGCAGACGGCCAGCGACGACGGGAAGACCTTCGAGGGCGCCCTGGCCAGCGTCCAGACCCACCTGCGCTCGCAGCACATCGAGGGCGATAATTCCAGGTCAGCCAAGCGCCGGGCCCGAAAGGTGGAGAAGCACCTGCGGCGGATGGCCAAGGCCGCCCAGGCGATCTCCCAGTCCGCCGAGGCGCTGCGCACCACCTACGCCGACCACGTCGCCGAGGTCGCTGCCCTGCCGGGACAGCGACAGGAGAAGGCGGCCCGGCGGGCGCAGCGCCGCGGCGCTGCCGCCGAGATCACCGCCCGTTCCCTGCGCACCACGGCGGCCCGGGCCACGCCGCGTGAGCAGGAGACCGGCTCGGAGTCCGACGGCCAGGTGCCGCCGGCCACCGAGCCGCTCCGCTCGGTCAACGAGCTGTTCGACCGCGCGCGGGGGGCCTGATGGCGCAGCTCCCGACCCCGGCGCAGCTGCGGGCAGAACGTCGGCGGCAGCACTGGGCGAAGCGGCAGGCGGAGCAGGCCGCGCTCGGTCCGCGGGGGGTGGCTGCCTCCTGGTGGGACCGGGCGCGGATGCTCGCCGCGGAGGAAGAACGCAAGGGCAATCCGGAGGCGTGGGACACCTTGTGTCACTTCCTGGAGAACTACTGCCAGCAGTACGGACAGTAATCGTCATCACCATCATCATCGCCGGCCGGCGCTCGCTGACGGGGCCCCTATGCGGGCGCCCGGGCGCGTGGGCGCGCGGGCGCGCGGGCGCGCGAGGATGCCCGATCCGGTGACGTTCTGTCAACTCGCAAAGGAGGGCTGGGAGGGCCCATGGATGACGACAACGCCAGGGATGACAGCACCAGGAACGTGATCAATCTGCGGCCCCGGGCGGCCTCTCCCCCGGGACTGCCGCCCCTGCCAGGGGGCGCCCCGCCGCCGCCCGCCGCCCCGCCTCCGGACCCGACCGGGGACGGGGCGGACCTGCTTCCGGCCCGCTCCCGGCGGTCGGCCGCGGACGCGTTGGCGGCGCTCCAGCCGGCGCCCCCGGCGCTGCCGGGCCAGGCCCCGGCGGGCCAGTCCGGCGGGGCCGGCGACGGTGGTGAGGAGCCCGGCCTGGGCGCGCTCGCGACGTCGGCGGTCCTGGCCACCACGCTGGCCGCGACGCGCGGGATCGCCACGCTCGTGGAGGACACCCGTAAGCGCCGAGCTGAGCGTGCCGAAGAGGACGCGCCGGCCCGCCAGGCCCGCCGCAAGGAGCAGCTGGCCGCCGAGGAGGCGCACGCGCGGCACGCCGCGGCGATGCAGGGCATCGCCAACCAGGCCGCGCAGCAGCGCAGTCGGGCGGCCGCAGCCGGCGCTGGGCCGGGGTCCCGGCCGCAGGGCCCGCAACGGCCCGGCGGCGGCACCTCAGGCCGTGGCGGGGCGCCCGGCGCACCCAACTCGCCGCGGTCCCCAAGGAACACGTCGCCAGCGGCACCGACATCGCCCCGGGCACCGGGGAACCGGTCCGGCATCACGCCGGCGGCACCCTCGCGGTCCTCCAACAGCTCGGGCGCGTCGCCCAGGCCGTCGTCATCCTCCGGGTCGGTGTCCGGCGGCGGGGGCCGGGGCGGCCAGGTCGCGCCCGGTCCAGGGCGCGGGAAGACCTCGAGCGGGGGCACGTTCGGCGGGGGGAGTGGTGGGGGCGGAAGGGCGAGCGACCCGG
Organism: Streptomyces mayteni; assembly: GCF_054783955.1. Classification (NCBI taxonomy): domain Bacteria; kingdom Bacillati; phylum Actinomycetota; class Actinomycetes; order Kitasatosporales; family Streptomycetaceae; genus Streptomyces; species Streptomyces mayteni. The sequence continues at coordinate 41,340 of NZ_BAAGPR010000025.1, forward strand.
TGGCGCTGGAGCGGGTCAAGAACCGCGCGGCCCGCCAGGCCGCGCGAGACCAGCGTGCCGCGCGCCGGCAGGAAGCGCGGATTGACCGGTCCCGGCCGGACCGCAAGAGCCCCGACACGAACAGCCCGAAGAACACGGGCACAAGCGGGGGCACGAGCGGAGCCGGCCCGGGGCGCACCACCCTGCCCCAGGCCATCGCCGAAGAGTCCGGTCGCCGGCTGACGGACCGCCGCACGAAGCTCCAGCCCGTCCTCGGCAAGACTCAACCGGCCGGTGGTAGCGCTGGGGCGGCGGGTCCGAAGGTGGACCTGTCCAAGCCTGCGAAGCCGGCGGCCGGGACGAACGGCACTGCCGGCCCTGGCGGGTCGGGACAACCCACCCGTCCGAAGGTCGACTTGTCCAAGCCCGCGAGGCCGGCGGCCGGGAAGACGAGCGCGGCCGCCGGCGGCGCGGCTGGGACGACCGGTCCGAAGGTGGACCTGTCCAAGCCCGTGAAGCCGGCGGCCGGAACGAACGGCACTGCCGGCCCTGGCGGGTCGGGACAACCCACCCGTCCGAAGGTCGACTTGTCCAAGCCTGCGAGGCCGGCGGCCGGGAAGACGAGCGCGGCCGCCGGCGGCGCGGCTGGGACGACCGGTCCGAAGGTGGACCTGTCCAAGCCCGTGAAGCCGGCGGCCGGAACGAACGGCGGCGCGAAGGACGCCTCCGCGACGACGTCACCCGGGGACGGAAGCCAGCCCGGCGATGCAGTCGGAGCAGGCCAGGCCCCGCCGTCCGGCCAAGGCGCCCAGGGCCAGCCCGGCGCTGACGGCCCGAAGGGCAGCGCCGGCTGGGAGTTCTGGCGGCCCCCTCCACGCGGCCAGCGGCGTAGCGCCGAGGAGTCGATGAAATCGGCCACCGGCCAGGAGACCGTGATCACCGTGGAGCGGGCGGACAACGTCGGCGACCAGGCCCCGGCCCCGTGGGAGCCCGCCGCCATCACCACCGGGACCAGCACGCTGCCGGCGGCCGCACAGGCGCAGCCCCCCAGCGACACCAGCACCAGCACCAGCACCAGCGCGAAGAAGGAGGCGCCGATGAACACACCGGCGGTAACAACCTCGACAGGCAGGCTGGCCGTGGCCACCCCGATGTCGTCCGGCATGCACGCCGAGCACGCCACCGAGGTCACCATCGACGACGTCCTGGAGTTCCTCGAGGAAGTGACCAAGGAGTCCTTCGAGGCACACGACGAATGCGTCGTCCTCGCCCGCAAGGCGAGGGACCTGCGCTACGAGCTGGACGACCTGGCGGCGATCCTGGCCGCGAAGCACAACATCATCGGGGACCTGACCAGCATGGCCATGGCCAAGCTGGCGGAGTCCATGGAGGTCGTCGCACGCAAAGCCGACGAAATGCAGGTCGAATCCCTCATCGCCGCCGAGACCGCCGAGACCGCGAGCACCGCCATGGCCGACGAGCACAAGCCGATCCAGCAGGCGACCGCCGACGCCGGACTGCGCACCCCCAGCGCCCGCATCCACAACGAGGGCTAGGAGCAGCCATGTCCAACGAGATCGTTCCGCGCCCCACCTACCTGCCCGACGTCCCGGACGGCGAGGGCCTGGGCTTCCTCGTCTTGGCCGCCCGGGTGACCGCACTGACCGCGCGGGCCCTGCTGCTGAAGGAAAAGCTCTGGGCCCTGCAGAGGCACATGGCCCGCAACGCGGACAAGGCCCACACCACCTCAGAGATGTGCGATGCCGCCGAGGTCAAGCCCGAACAGACCGCGCTGATCCTGGAAACCTCCACAGCGCTACGCAAAGTCGCGGACGCCTCCGGAGAGGTGGCGAACGCGGCGGACGACATGCAGACCGACGCCCAAGCGTTCGGTGACGCGCACGAGACGGAATACCGGGGCGTCTACGAAGCCGTGCAGGTCGCCGGCGGGCAGGCCAAACCCGGCTTCTACGAGGTCAGGTAACCACACCCGCGAAGACGAGAGGGCCCGGGCGACAGCCGCCCGGGCCCTCTCACCTTCCCCCGCTTCTGACACGCGGCCACACCGCCCCTCGACGCCCGCGCTTGGGCTTCGAGGGGCGGTGTGGCCGCGTGTCAGCCCGAAGACGTAACCGGCCGCCGAAGCGCCCCTCCGGCGCGCCTCGGCACCACACGACGCGGCCCACCCCTGGGGGCCAGTGAGGGAGAGACCGACGATGACGACCGAGATCACGACGAACGAGCCCCCGGTGCTGGTGGAACGCGGGCTGTCGCCGGCCGCCGCCCGCCGCCTGACGAAGCTGGAGCGGCTGATGTACACGGCCGGCGGCGCGCTGGGAGCGGTCGGCCCCCAGCTGGACATCGTGCCCCTGAACATCGGCGCGATGACCGTCGGGGTCGGCGCGGTGGCCTACCTGTGGAACCGCACCGACAACAGCCCCAACCTGCTGGTCTCCTGCCAGCGCGCGCTGCCACTGCTGACCTGGTCCGCCACCTACACGGCGAGCATGGCCGTCCCGGGGAGCTCCTGGTGGGAGTTCGCCGCCCCGGCGGCCTGGACGGCCCTCAACTGGCTGGCGGTACCGCTGACGCGTTCACGTGGCCTGCGCCGCGCGGTGGACAACCTCCCCCAGCGGATCACCACCCAGGACCAAACCCCCGCCACGCACGGCGCTTCGGCGGCCGGCCCGGCAGGGACCGGGAACCCGTACGCCGACGGGCTGGCGCGGATGTGGGCCGCCTCCCCAGCGACCGGCGACACCAGCCTCGTGGGCATCAGCCAGTACGCCCTGGAGCGGCCCGACTTCGAGGCGATGATCCTCGCCCCCGCCGGACAACCGCTGCCCCGCACCCTGGACCCGGCACCGCCCTACACCGCGGCCCGCCGCACGATCGCCGCGGTCTTCGACGTCCCCGAAGGGGCCGTGACGCTCAAGCCCGTCCCCGGCTACGGCCCCGGCCGCCTCGCCATGCGCGTCGCCCCCTCCCTGGCTGCCGAGCAGGCCCCGCAGGCCGCCGGCGCCGGCGGCCTGGAAGAACTGTGGGCTACCTACGTGTTCGCGCCCGACGGCGCCGCGCCCGGCGTCACCCTGGTCGACTACCGCTTCGAGGACGACGACCACGGCCGCCCGCACCGGATCACGATGCGGATCGCTGCCCGGCAGAGCAAGAAGCTGCGCATCGACCCCGACGCCCTGTGCAGCGCCCTGGACCTCCAGGACACCTCCCGGCTGGTCATCGAGGGCGCCGGCCCTCGAGAGGCGGTCGCCTACGTCTACCGCACCAACCCGCTGTTGGACGTCCGCCCGCCCACGACGGAGGACCTGACGATGGACGCCTCCGGTCGGGTCGCCATCGGCATCGCCCACGACGGGAAGCCCGCGCGCATCGCGTTCTTCAACCCGCAGACTGGCCGCGCCCAACACGGTCTCACCGCCGGCACCACCGGCGCCGGCAAGTCCGGGCTGATGCGCATCCTCGGCGCCGCGCAGCGCATCTCGGGGATCATCTCCTGGATGGCCGACGTCCAGGGCGGCATGTCGATGCCCGAGATGGACGGCCGCATCGACTGGTTCGCCCGCGGCCCCGAAGAGACGATGGAGCAGCTGCGCACCCTGCACCGGGTGAAGGTCTACCGCGAGGCTCACAGCAACGCCCAGGGCCGCGGCGACTTCGACATCAACGGCCCCTGGCGTCTGATCATGTGGACCGGCGACGAAGTCAACCGGCTGCTCTCCTCGCTGGACCAGGAGATGCGCAAGGAAGCCGCGTGGATGATCGGCGACCTGCAGAAGACCGGGCAGAAGGTCGGCATCGGCATCGACCTGGCCCTGCAGTCCTTGCACCTCAAGGAACTTGGCGACAACCACGAGATCCGCGAGAAGGGCAAGGAAGGCCACGTCCTGTTGATGCGCACCGCGTCCTCCTCCACACAGAACATGGGCCTGGACGGCATCCTCCCGCCCGGCCAGCACGTCACGCTCATCCCCGAGCGGATCTACGAAGGCGCCAGCGCCGAGGCCATCTTCGAGGGGAACGAGGAGGAAGGCGTGCCGACCTTCGGCATGGCCAACCTGATCACCGAGGGCAAGGTGATCCTGATGCGCACCTTCGTCATGAACAAGGTCGATGGCCGCTACCCCGAGCTCGAGCAGCTGATGGACTCCCGCCCGATGCCGGCCCTCACCGACGGAGAAGCAGCGGCGGCCGGACCTGCCTACACCTCCCGCCACCTCGCGGCCACGCCGGGCACCACCCCGGCCCGCCCGGCGGCCGACGCGATGGAAGCCCAGGCGCCGGCCGAGGCGGCGGCCACGCCGGCCACGGAGCAGGAGTCGTTCCTGCCGCCGCCACCCGCGTTCGGGAAGAAGCCGACGCTCAAGGACCGCGTCCTCAAAACACTGAAGGACCACCCCGACGGGCTCGCCCGCCGGGAGATCCGCAAGGCCGTGGGCTGCGGCACCGACGACGGCCCCGCCGCAGGCAGCGTCAACAACACGATCGACCAGCTCACCGAGGAAGGCACGATCGTCGCCTGCGGCGGCTCCGTGTACCGCCTCCCCTGACCCGCCTACCCACCACACCGCCGAAGGGCGCCGCCGATCCCGGTGGCGCCCTTCGCTGTCCGGCAGCCCACCCGGCCTCCAGCCAGCATCGATCGGAGCGAAACGATGACCGACCACATCCACCGGAGCCTGTCCGACGCCCAGGCCACGGCTGAGGCGGCACGCCTCATCCACGAGGCCTACCAGCCCGAGGCCCCGCCCCAGGCGCAGACGTCCTACCGCGACCCCAGCCCGGTGCCGCGCTACGGCACCACCCCGCCCGTCCCCCAGCCCGACCGCCGCATCGTCCCCCAGTGGGCCGTGGGCACCGCGGTCGCCTCCATCGGCGGCGGCACCGGCCTGCTCGCCATCGCGCTCGGTGCCCGCCTGGTCCTCGACGGCGCCGCCGCGATGAGCATGACCGGAGTCGCCGCGCTCTCCGCGCCGTTCATCGCGGTCGGCATGGCGGCCATCGGCATCGGTGCGGCCGCCTCCCGCGCCCGGCAATCCTCCGAAGACACGCACATCACGAACGTCTACGAGGGGCCCGTCACGCAGAACACCGAGATCAACGCCAGCTCGCACACGCGCGGCATCTTTTCCCGCACCCGCAACGACCTGCAGCACTGACGACCAACCCGTCACCCCGAAGCTGCGGCACACCACCGGCCCACCTGCCTGGTCCCCGCCCCCTCGCTCCTCCCACGCAGGAGCGTGATGGAGCGGAGGCCGGGCAGGCCGACCGGCACTTCACCAATCCACCCACAGACGCCCGTGCTCATCCACGTGGGCGTCGTAGATCACGCCGGCCACGATCGCGCCGTCGATGACCCCCTCGCCGATCTCGTCGGTGTCCAGCACAACCACGCCGTTGTCGTCCTCCCAGAAGTCGTAGATCACCCCCTGGCAGATCACCTTGTCGACGACGACCGGCTCGACTTCATCCGGCGTGAACCAACCCACGGCCCGGCCCTCCCCTTCTCCACGTCTGTCGCCACCAGCCTGACGCACCACCAGGCCCTGGCGACAGAGCGCGAACTCCAACGGCCCACCAGCCAATCCCGGTCGGTGGGTTTCTCCACGTCACAACTCACAAGGAGCACAGCAGCATGACCTCCCGAGCGGCACGCAGCGCCGCCGTCTACGCAGCCCTGACCGCCAGCCACAGGTTCGCGGACTACCCCGTTAACGCGGTACCCCCCATGACCACCCGCTCCCACGTCTCGGTGGCGGTGGCCTGATGACGAACATCGACCAGGCCGTGATGCTCGCAACGTTCGGTGCGGTGTGGGGAGTGCTCTCGGTCGGCCACAACCTCGCGGACCACGTGTTCGGGCAGACCGATTACCAGGCCGACAACAAGGCGGCACCGGCGGAGGCCGAGGTTGCCGCCGGGGCCAGCCCGAGGCAGGGCTGGGGCGCGTGCCTCGGCCACGTCGCCCAGTACCACGTGGTGATGGCCGGCATGCTGGCCCTGGCTTGGGCCGTCCTACCGCTCCAGATGTCGTGGACCGGTATGGGCGCCGGGTTCGTCGTCTCGGCGGTCACCCACGCGTTCTTCGACCGCCGATGGCCGGTCCGCTGGCTTCTGGAACGCATCGGCTCCAAGGGATTCGCGGAGCTGAAGGCGGCCGGGATGAACGGCATGTACTTGACCGACCAGGCCCTGCATCAGACCGCGCTCCTCGTGGCTGCCCTGCTGATCACCCGCCTGTAGGGGGCGAAGTGAGGCACAGCAACAAGCAGCGACAAGGGCGCCGGCGCTCTACTCGATCAGTTCTGGCCCAAGACCTGGATCGGCGTCGCCGCCATCGCCGCCCGCTAACCCTCGTCTGACGGCTGCCTGATCCACCCGCGCCCCGCACCGGCCACCGCTGGCGCGGGGCGCGGGTGGTGACGGGGAGCCGGACAGCCCGGCCTTCCGAGAGCGAAAGGAACCCCACGATGACCAAGCAGGCCACGCACCACGCCACGATGACCATGCTGGCCGCCGGCAAGGCGACCGGAGAGTGGAGCACCCGGGAGCCGCGGACGATCAGCGTCCACAGCGCACGGGCCGAGATCCGATACGCCCGCCGCGAGGGCGCCACCGTCCACATCCACGAGACGACCAGCCACGGGGGCGTTCAGATGCACGTCGCCCACGCACACTTCCCTGCCGGCACCTGGGACGACTCGACCGAGATGGTTCACATCTACGAGATCCCCACCGCGGCGCTCACCGCGCTCTGACCACGCGAGCCCAAGTGGCTACCCGCTCTGGCGGCTGCCTGATCCACCCGCGCCCCGCACCGGCCACCGCTGGCGCGGGGCGCGGGTGGTGACGGGGAGCCGGACAGCCCGGCCGTCGACGAAGGGAACGACGTGACACCCACCACCGCTACCGCCCGCCTTGAGCCGGGCACCATTCTGACCCCCGATCAGATCCGCGTCGACGCCACCTACTACGGCGTGCGCATCGTCGTGATCGAGGACGCCGACGCCCTGCTCGCCATCGGCACCCACGACCTGCGCCGCGCCATCGCCGCCTGGTCCCGCTACCTGAGGGAGACCACCGGCGAGACGCTTCAGGAGCACCTGGCGCTGTGCGCCCCCGGCTGCACGGCCTCCTGGTGCACCCGATACGGCTGCCGAACCCTGCCCCGAATGCTCGACCTCGACTGGCTGCTCTTCCGCGTGCCGGACCTCGCCGAGAACCGGGGACCCGACCGCGGCTGGGACATCGTCTTCGCCGCCGCCGATATCCCCGGCGCCATCCCGGTGGTGGCCGTATGACCCCGCAGCCCGGCGCGGCCATTGTGCTGGTGGGCCCGAGCGCCGCCGGAAAGTCCACCTACGCCGCCCGTTTCGCACCCACCCAACGGATCTGCCTCGACACCTTGCGGGGTGCCATCGCTGACTCCGAGGTGGACCAGTCGGCCACCACCGTCGCCGCTCAGATCCAGGACCTGCTCTTGGATGCGCGGCTTTCGCGGAACCTGCCGACCGTCCTTGACAGCACGAATCTGCTCGCGCACGTGAGGGCGAAGATCCTTGCCCGAGCCCGGGCCTACCAACGCCCGTGCGTCGCGGTGTTGTTCAACGATGTCGATCTCGACGAATGCATCCGACGCAACGCTGGCAGGGACCGGCAGGTCCCGCTTGAGATCCTTCGCTGGCAGCACACGCTCATTCCCAGCCGCGAGCAGCTGGTGGCCGAAGGGTTCACCGAGGTGCTGCCCGCCCACGCCGAAGCGTTGGCCGGCGGTGCCCGGTGAAGCTGCCCTGTCTCTGGCGGCCGCGGCTGTGTGTCGGCCGCTGGACCGCCGGCTGGCACCGGGGCGTGCTGTTCCTCGAGCAGGCCCCCGACCCGCGCTGTGTCAACTGCCATGGCGCTGGCGGCACCTGGACGGTCTACGAGTCCGGCGACGCCGACGCGGATGCCTGCTGGTGCTGGCACCCCGGCTACTGCCTCCGGCTGTCGCCCACCGCGCGCCGTGCCCGCCCGTTCTCCGATGAACCGCCGTTCTAGCGCGAGGGGAGGGCCCTGTGCTGGCCAGCGACTGGGACCCCACCGGCGAAGAGCACGGCGGGATGCCCACCTACCCGTGGGGCCAGGCGCCCCGCGACCGCTTCGCCACCCGGCGCCAGTTACGGGCGATGGGCCTGCGGCCCGGCGGCCAGCCGGTCGCCGCCCAGATGATCCGGCACCGCAAGAAACAGCCGGACCAGCCGCTGGTCGCCCACCTCTACGAGATCGCCCTCGCACTCCCGAAGCGCACCCCGACGCTCGCGCAGGAGTGGGCGCTGGACCGGGCGATGGCGGCGAGGCAGACCTGCCCCCTGTGCCGGGTGCGGTTCACGTACTGCCTGCCGCTGCGCACCCTCGGCTCCTGCTGGGACTGCTCGGACCAGGCGGCCGACCTGGCTGCCGTCCAAGAGCGCCAGGACCACGACCAGGTCCAGATCCTCGCGGCCTGAACACCCAAACGAACGACCCGGAGCAGCCGCGTGCTTGGCGGCGGTGGCTACTCCGGGCCTCATCTCCCCATCTCAGAGGAGGGACCCTCAGTATGACCCTCACCCGACACACCCCCCGCCCCGCCGCCGGCCACCAGCTGGCGGCCGCCGCGATGCGCGGCATCGGCCAGCGCCGCCATCACCGGGCCGGCACCAGCGGGCACTTCGTGTGCTCGCCGTGCCGCGTGGCGTGGGCCGGCGCGGAGGCCGACTGCTGGAACTGCGGCAGCCCGGCAAGCGCTGAGCACTCCCACCGTGGCGCCGCCCTGCAGCGGCTGCTGGCCGCCGTCACCGCCCGTCCCGCCATGATGTGGAGGTCCCGACGGTGACCGCCTTCCACAGGGACATGGCCCAGCCCGATCCTCGGATCCCGTTTCCGCCCACGCCGAGCCCGACGCCGTGTAGGGCGACACCCGACCTGTTCTCCCAGGACACCCCGGGCAATCTCGACCCGGAGCAGGCCGCGCAGGCGAAGCAGGCGTGCCGTGGCTGCCCCATCGCGGAGGGTTGCCTGAAGTGGGCCTTGGCCAACCCGCACCTGACCCGTGGCGGCGTGTGGGCGGCCACCACGCCTCGGGAACGCATTCGGCTCGGCCGGCGCCTGGCCGAACGGCTCGGCGACGACTGGATCGAGGTCGTCGCGGCACGAGACTCCGCCCGGGCCCGGCGCCGCGAAGCTCCCCGACCGGCGGGGCCCGTCGCCCCGGCCACCGCGGCCGCTGCGCCCCTCGCGCCGACCGAACCTCCGGATCCGGCGCCGGCCAAGCTCCGCGAAGAGGAGCTCGCTCGCCTGGAGCTCGAGCTCATCCCCCACCGCCCACCCGCACCGCCTCCGCAGCCCAAGGGGATCAACCCGCACCAGGCCGCCACCAACCGAGCCGCGTTGCTCGCCGCGTTGAAGGCGGCGTGATGCTGCCCGAGACCATCTCCGCGGCCGCTGACGCGCTGCCCCTGACCCCCAACACCCCCGCGCAGGAAGCCGCCGCCGCCCGCACCCTCGCCCGACGGGCGAGCGACAAGGACGACCTGGTCGACCTCCTGCACACGATCGGGCTGCCCGCCAGCGAAGACGACATCGCCGCCCTGCTGCCCCTCCTCCCCTCTACCGATCCCACCCACCAGGAAGGCACCGTCACCGTGACCGCGACGAAGACCGAGCTGTCCGCGTTCGAAGCGATGGCCCTCTCGATGCACGCCGCCGGCGACCCCATCGAGCAGATCACCGAGGCCACCGGCCTCAACACCAACGAGCTCGCCGACCTCGGCATCGCCGACGCGACCCGGCTCGACGACGCCGGCGTCGAGAACCTGCTGGCGTGGGCGGAGCGGCACCCGACCAAGGCCATCCAGTCCCGCGCGACCCGGATCCGCACCGACCTCGCCCGCCTCGCCGAACAGCAGAACACCGAGCGAGCGGTCGCCGCCGCCGAGGCCGACGTCGCCAAGCTCCGCGCCGAACTCGCCCGCGCCGAGAACACCCTCCGCACGGCGAAAGCCGGCCCGACCACCACCAACGCCCCGGTGGCCACCCCCAAGGACTCCAAGGAGGAACTGCACAGGATCCGGACGTGGGCCCGCGCCAACGGCCACCAAGTCGCGGACAAGGGCCTCATCCCCCGCGCCATCCGCGAGGCCTACACCGCCGCCCACACGGCCCCCGAGCTGGCCAAGGCCAGCTGACCCCATCCCTCACCACCGCCAGGGACACCCTGACCCTGACCACCCGCAACCGCCACGTCTTAACGGCAGCACAGGCTGCGGCCGACGCCGCGATGGCGCTCAGCGCGATCGCCCCCGACATCGCCACAGACGGCCGGTTTAACGCCGTGATCGAGCAGGAGCTGGCGGAAGCCCGGCCCCACACGCAGAAGACCCACACCGCCCTCCGCGAGGCCGGCGCCCGCGCCATTCACCCCGGCAGTCGCCACTCCGTCTGACCGCTCGCAGGCAGTTCAACACCGGCGACCAGATCACCATCACCACAAGGCCCCGGCCCTGGAACCACGTTCCAGGGCCGGGGCCTTTCTGCGTTCCGGCCTCTTCGAAAGCTGCCAGGCCTATTACGGCGTAATAGTCGCCGCCACTCACCCGGCCAGCAGCTTGGCCAGGGTGAGTCGATTCTCCTCGGTCATGTGCTGACGAAGGAGACGGTCCAGGGCGTCCGGGGCGTCCCATGGGAGTCTCGGCAGGTCCTCCTGCGGGGCGGCAGAGTTCATTACGCCGTAATGAGATCCCTCGGTCTCCCCCGGCGGTTCGTCGCGGGGGGCTGGGGCTGCTTCCTGCGCGGGCGGCACCTGGGGCGCGTCCGCGCCGGGCTTGTGGCTCAGACGACGACGCTCCTTCTTCTTCACGCTGCGCTGCTCGTGTTCTTGCCTGAGCCGTTCGAGCTCTTCCTCCTGCTGCTCCGCCGGCTTCTTGCCGACGCGCCGCAGGAGTTCTACCGGCTCGTTCTCCTCCACGAGGCGACGCTGCAGTTCCGGTGTAAGGCTCAGCAGCGCCAAGCGCTGAGAGACCCACCCCTGTGACCGGTGGAGGCGCGTAGCCAGCTTCTCCTGCGTGCCATGGATCGCGAGCAGCTCCTGAAGCGCCTTGGCCTCTTCTAGCGGCTCGAAGGCCTTCCTGTGGATGTTGGCGACCAGCGATGACTCAAGGATCTCGTCTGGTGTGCTGCCGAGCGTGTCGTCCACCGTCACCTTGATGGTGGCCAGCCCCGCTTCCCGAGCTGCGACCAGACGCCGGTTCCCGTCGATCACCACGTAGTCGGCTTCAGCCTCGAGGTCGCCCTCTCGGTCCGGATTCGCCGCCAAGTACGCCTTCCGGGACATCAGCAAGCATGCCTGCTTCTGCCCGTGCTCACGCAAACTCGCCGCCAACTCGCTGACGTCCCCGATCTCCTCACGAGGGTTGTCAGGGTTCAGGCTGATGCGCTTCAGGGGCATGCTGGGCGGCTCTTCGGCGCTGGTCGTCGGGGCCGTGGTCGCCGCTGAGATCGCCACCCTACGGGCGCTGACGGACCGGGCTTGCCCGAACGACGCACTGGGGCCCAACTTGTCGGCCTTGCTCATGACAGCTCCCGTGCGAGTGCGCGCATCCCGACCGACTGGTCACATGCGGGGGCGTAGGCGAGCAGGGGCTGCTTCTTGCGCACAGCCTCTTTCTGCTCCTTGAGGTCGCCGATGACGCCGATGACCCGGGGGTCCCTTATATCCATCCATGCCTGCAACGATGACGTGGCGATGTAGCCGCGGCGGGCATCGTAATGGTTGACGACGATGCCGAGGTAGTCCAGCTCCAGTGCGAGGTCGGTGCGGAGGTCCTCGATCTGGGAGGTGAGGAGGCTGTAGGCGTCCGCGGAGCTGTCCTCGGCCTGCACAACGACGAGGGCGCCGGAGGACCCCGTGGGCTCGTTCTCCCGACGGCGGCCGTAGTAGATGGCCGCGTCCATGCTGAGACCGAGGCTGGGCGGGCAGTCGACTACGATCACGTCGAAGTCCGCCTCAAGGGGAGTCAAGGCCCGCTCTAGGGCGCCCTCCCGGGCACGCACTCCCGCGAGCTTGACGTCGAGGAGGAAGGCATCGTTGCATCCGGGCAGCAGGTAGAGCCGATCGCCGAAGCGCTCGTCCTCGACCGGCACCACCAGGTCGCCCAACTTGCCCGTTGATTCGCCGGCCATGTGCTTGGTGAGGCTGTCTCCGCCGATGGGCAGCGGCTCGTGGCCCAGCTGGGCGGTGAGGTGGCACTGCGGGTCGAAGTCCACCAGCAGCACCCGCAGGCCGAGCCCCAACACGTCCTCCAGAGCGGGGACATTCAACGCTGGGTCGAAGCCGGCCGGAACGATGATCTCGCTGCCCGCCGTAGCGGCGGCCTTGAGCGCAGCCGCGAAGTGCTTCGAGACCTGCACGCCGTACAGGACGTTGGGGTCCTCGGCCATCGCTTCGCCGACGCCCGCAGCGATTGCCGTCTTGCCCACACCGCCCTTCTGGTTGCAGACGATGATGCGTCGCGCGACCTCTGGACGCTCGACGGTCGGTGCGGGGTTCTTCTGCAGCCAGACTTGCACGGCCTGGGCGAGTCCCTGAGTGAGCGACACCTTCCGGTTCGTCGCCACGCCCTTGAAACGATCCCACTGCCCCGGCGGGAGCCAGGTGGAGAACGAGTCGGCGCCAGAGGTGTCGACAGCGGCAGGCGTCGAGGCCAGGCCACACCAGTCATCGATGCCTTGCTCAACGGCGAACTGCATCTCGACGCCCAACTGGGCGGTGCGGACCTTGAGCTCTTGCCTGATCCGCCCGGGAAGTTTGGAGACGACCTTCTCTCGGTCGCCGGAAGCGGGGGAAACCATACGCGAACCTTACTAACGACCGGCTGGAAGGCAAGCGCTGACACGTTACCGAGGTATCGAAGCGGGTGGTGCGCTCCGTCGCAATGGCCCGCTGCCTGGTCAAGGAGGGACGCCGACACTGCCGGTAGCGGACAAGGGGTGTGGCCGAAGGTCGGCGGTCGTCGTCGACAGGCCGCGGACAAGGGGGTGCTGTTCATCGTGGCGGATGGCTCTGCCGCCTGGCGTCGGACTGGCTGTTCGCGTGTGCCTGGTGGGGAGCTGGCTGTTGCCCGTCGATCGGAAGGCCATCTCTCATGGCGATCTCGCCCAACCAGCCGACGCCCCTGTCCGAAGGGCCGGTTGTTGATCAGCTGCCCGCTGCCGAACACGGTCACGAGCCCACCGCCGCGCCCAATGCCAGGCACGAAACCGGGCACACGCCACTCGGTGCTGCGGGCGGTGTTTCTGCTGTTCGCAAGGGGGGATTCCGGGCCGATCGGGGCGCTGACTCCTCTCTTGTGCCCCCGATCACCGACCGCGGTGTCGAGCACGAGGTGAGGATCCTGCAGTTGCTGGCCTGCACCCGGGTCGCCACGCCCGACCAGCTCCACGCCTGGCTGACCCCAAGAGCGGTGGACACCAGCACGGTGCGCCGGTGCCTGAACCGGATGCGGAAGGCTGGCCTGGTGGCCGCGAACACCGTGCGGCGCCCGAACATTTGGTTCCTCACCGAGGCCGGCCTCGCGGAAGCACGTCGGGCTGGGCTCGCGGCACACCGCACCACCGCAGTGACTGGCGAACATGTCGCTGCCTCTCCGGCGTTCGCCCACGCCTTGGCGGTGACGACCGCCGCCATCGCCTGCTCCCGGAACCTCGCCCCGGAAGCTCGCCACGGAACCGCCCTCGCCGAGGTAGGGGACTGGGAGGTCGAGGTCGCGCACCCGCTCGGCTCCGAGGGGCTGCTGGTGCCGGACGCGGTGCTGCACCTGCCCTACTCGAACCTGCCGCACGCCTTCGTGGAGGTCGACCGCGCCACCATGTCGATCGGCCGGCTGATCACCAAGGTCGCCGCCTACGACAGCTACCGCACCCACCGCACCCCCGCCGGCCGCCGCCCCGCCGCCACGGATTCGGAGACGGGCCGGCTGCACTGGCGCGCCCGCTATCCGAGGGCCGGCCACCGGTTCCCGCCGCTGTTGATCGTCCTGACCGACAAGGCCCCCGCCATACTGGCCGCCCGCCGCATCGCTGTCTTGGACGGCATCCCGCACCTGCCTGGCGTCCGTCGCAGCCAACTCGCCGTCGCCATCACCACCCTGGCCGCCATCCAGGAGCAGGGCGCGCTCAGCGCCATCTGGCAAACAGCTCACCGGAAGGCCTCCACGCGACGCCTGGCCGAAGCCGTCGGGGATGTGGAGGCGACGTCCTAGCCCAGGCGGTTCGATCCGCCTCGCCGGCGTCACTCGACCGCACGAGGAAGCGTGACGCGGGCCGGACTATCACGTTCCTGAGACGAACAAGCCGACCGCCTAACCAGAGCCGCCGGGGGACGGTGCGCACCGTCCCGTTCGCTGTCCCACGGCAGAGAGGATGCGCATGATGCCGACCGTCGACTGGCGGACCCGCTGGCAGGCCGCCGACGAGAAAGACCTCGCGGCGGACTGGCTCGGGGAGTTCCGCTGCGTCAACGCGGACCAACTGCCTGAGCCGGTGGACACCATCACCGTGGCCTGCGCCATCGCGGAATCGGCCAGTGCCCTCCCAGTCGCTCTGGGCACAGAGTGGTCCCTCTACACACCTCAGCAGGCCGCTGACGTGGCCTCCGCCGTCTTCTCTCAGATCGAAGCCGCTGCCCAGGCCCTGCGAGCACTGAGCGGCGCCCTGTCCCGCATCATCGACCGGGGTGACACCCAACTGCCCCCGCCTGACGCCAACACGCTGCCGCCCGCCGGCCCGGCCACGGCGACAGCTCGGCTGCAAGCCGCCGCCGATGACATCGAGCAACTTCTTGACCGCTACGCCCACAGCTGTGTCAACGAACTGGACGCCATCCCCACTACGGTGGTCCTCCCCGCCGACGCTCATGACACGGTTGCCGCGGTCGCCGCGTGCATGGGCGAGGCCGCCACCTTCATCTGGCACCACGAGCCCGGCGCCTACGATCCTGACACCGACGGGGGATTCGGCTGTGGCTGTGCCGTCGAGGTGACGCACGACGGGGAGACCTGGAACTTCACCCGAGGCGATTGCTGCTGGAGACTTCTCCGTCTGGGCGGCGGGGAACCAACCCCAGACGGTGGACGGATCTACTCGTCACGAGATGGCTCGTCCTGGATGGACTTGGACGTCAGTGAGGCCACGGCATATCCCGCTCACCTCGTCGAGGAGATCTGGGCCAGCCTCGAGGCGGCCTCGGTGAAGTCGCGGGCTCTGTCCGGCACGACATGAGGCGAGGAACGCGAGCCGAGCGGTTCCGCGCTGTCGCGGGAGGTCCCATCGGCGGCGCCGCGGCAGATCCGCGCGCACTCCCGGGTGGCAACTGCTGCCAACGCGATTGCCACTCGTGTTGGCACCAGTTGCCACCCCCGTGTTGGCAGGTGCGGCCAACGCTCTGACCTGGACGTCACCCATGAACACCGGGGGAGTGGCATCGACGGGTGTGGCTGCCGGGCTTCGGGCGGTCAAGCCTTGGTCGACGTCTGCTGGTCAAGCCCTGTGGGGTGCTGGTCAAGCCAGGCTTGACCGCGGCGTCGCTGATACTCGGGCCCGTACCGATCTCCCTACCGTGCCCCCTACCGCCAAGGCCCGCCTGAGGGCGCTCATCACCGCAGATCAGCCTGCTCGACAACCCTGGTCCGGGATGCCGATACCCCACTTCGGGTGGGGTCGCGGGGGGAGGGGGGGAGGGATGTGGAGATGGGAATGACTGCTGGAACCGGAGGCCGACCTTCGGAGTTGGTCTCGGCAGAGGGGGAGGAACGACGTGGCCGCTGTGCTCTATCCGTACGGATCGACCGCGCGGATGCGTGCCGATGTGTTGTGCGCGCTCGGCGTGCTGAAGGTGGCCACCGCGAGCCAGCTGCAGCGCCTGGCACGCCCTGACGCCCGGGACAACAAGGTCGCCCGCAACGCGCTGCTCGACCTTGCGCACCACGGCCTGGTCGTCTCCGACGGCAACACCCAGGGGCCACCGGGCCAGTTCGGCCGCGCGCCCACCGTGGCCGCCGCCGGGCCGGGCAGGCATCCGAAGTCGCAGAAGATCTGGCGCCTCACACCCGCCGGGCTCGATGCCGCCGCCCAGCTGCTCGATCCCGACCGTCGCCTCGGTGGAACAGCCCGTGGTGCCGGCCGGCACGGCGCCCCGCACGCCATGGCGACGAACGAGACCCTCATCGCGTTCATCCAGCCGCGCCCCGAGCAGCCCGCTGCCGACGCCGCGCTCCCGCCGGCGGGCATCGGCACGATTGCCTCGTGGGCGACGGAGGTGGTGCTGCCGGTCACCGGCTCGGTCAGCGCGCCGTCGAAAGGTAGCCCCCGGCCGGACGCGGTGCTGCGTGCTCCCGAATCCGAGCCGGCTATGCCGTTCCTTGCGGTGGAAGTCGACGGCGGGACCGAGACTCCGGCGCGGATCGCGGAGAAGTTCGAACGGTACCGCCGCTTCTTCCGCCGCACCGTGAGCGCGCCCGCCGGTCCGGCTCGGGAACGGCGCGTGCCGTACTGGCGCACCCTCTACGGCCCCACCGACCGCGAGGGGCACCCGCCGGTCGCTCTCGTCTTCACCGGCGCCGGCCCACGCGGCCTGGCCAACCGGATACGCGCCGTCGGTGAGCTCACCGAGGCCTACTGGAGCGGCAGGACCGCCTACACCACGAACTACAGCCGCGGAGGCATGGACACCTGGACGGACTTCAGCGACGCCATCCCGATCCTGGCCACCACCCTGAACGCCCTACGCGCACATGGCCCCTACGGCCCGATCTGGCGCCGCTACGGCCACTCAGCCGACCAGGAGGACCTCGCGGCGGCGCTGGCCAACCCAGACGGTGCACAGGCCCGCAAACAGCGCCTCGACGACCAACGGATCCGCGAAGAAGAGGAGCGCGAGCGGGAACGCGAACAACACTTGCGTGAACGACAAGAGCGGGAACGGCAGCGTGAGCGGGCTCAGCAGATCGCCATGGCGCGGGCCGCGCGACGGGGGACGTGCCAGCGCTGCGGCCAGCCCCGCGCGGACGACCAGCCGGTCACAGACTCCGAACTACGCCGCGTCCCGGCGCCGGACGGTCTCCACTGCGTCGCCTGCCGCCGGGAGCTCGCCACCCGGCCCGACCGTGGCCTCCTGGGACGTTTCCGGCGCGGCTCCTGACCGAACGGCGGCTTGGTCAACCGCAGGTCGAAGCGGTGGTTGACCTCGATGGACAAGCCTTTGGACAAGCCTTTGGACAAGCCTGAGGCGGCCACGGTCAACCTCCCGCCGGAGTGAGTGCTGATGGGCAGCGCGCGCAGATTCGGCGAGAAGCCCGCGCTGCTGCCGGGAGACCGGAGGCGACTTCGTTGGAAGGCGTGGAGGCGGCGGTTCAGCGGGCGGGAAGGTAACAGCCGCGACGGTGACCGGTGCGGCGCACGAGGCCCTGCTCCTCCATCCGCCGAAGGTGGTGGACGACGGTGGAAGCGCTGGACAGCCCGACGGCGTCGGCGAACTGCCGCACGGTCGGGGCCTCGCCGTCCTCGATGACCGCCTCGCGCAGCGCGTTCAGGATCTGCGCCTGCCGCTGGGTGGCTCTCATGCCGCCCGGGCGAGGAGCTGGTCGACCTGCTGGTGCTGCTGCGTGTAGCGGCGCAGTTCGGCCCAGCCCGCGGGCGAGCGGCGCCCGGCCCAGTGAGGGTGGTAGGCGATCCGACAGGACAGGTGGAGCACTCGACGACGGAGCACCGCGTACTCCTCGGGCCGGCAGGTGCTCAATCGCTGGTAGGCGTGGTTCCAGGCGTGCTGATCGCGGACCAGGTCGTCGGGGAAGCCAGGGTTCACCATGACCCGTATTCAATCACTTGTTCGATTTTATGGAAGGCTGCCACGCCCCGACCTGGGTGCTTCTGCACTGTCCGGCGCCGCAAAATGATGACCGGTGGCTGCCGGTTTGCCAGACACTGGCGAGTGTTTTCTCGGCGAACGCCACCGTGCGTTCCGGGAGTTGGCCTACTCTGCGGTGCCATGGACATTGAGCTGACTGACGATGAGCACCTGCGGGCACTGGCCGCGTTGGAGGCCGTCGTCGGAAACAACGACGATGTCCTGACGGTCCTGGCGGGTGGTGCTGGCGAGCGTCCGCTACCAGCTCTGCTGGCTGCCTACGGGCAGCACACACTCCACCGCATCCTCATCTCCGCATTCGGCATCGACGCCACCATGGACTACGACGAAACGGGCCGGCTGGTCGCGGAGATCAACAGCGATCCGATGGCCCGCATGGTCTTCGTCCTGACCGACGCCCTGCACAATCAGGCCGCCCTCGCTGGCGACGATCCCGTCACCGCGAAGCTGGTCGCCCGATCCATCCTCCTGGCGATCCACGCGTTCACCGACGCCGACGACCGGGACGCCCTGACCCTGCTGCGCGCACTGCGCAACGAGGTTCTCCGGGCCGACTAAGCGACACCGGTCAAGATTCAGTTGCCGGCCGCCACAGTGAAGGCGGCACGACGGGCACCAGGTGCAGGAGGTGGCTGGCGCGGTGCTGCATCACGACATCGTCGGTCGTGATGCAGCCGCCGGAGTCGTCGACCGGCAGGTGCGCGAGGAGCTCGCTGCACGTCGCGCAGGTCTCCGGCACCGGCTCGGGGACAGGCGCCTCGGGGTGTTCGGTGAGCACGTGCAGGCCGAACAGCACCTCGGTGCTGCGCCGGGCCGTCACGTCCTCGCCGGACTGCCGGGCCTGGCGCGCCAGGTGCCGGCACGTCTCGCACGCTTCGAAGCCGAGCCGAGTCTCGGTCATGGGTCCCTCCGGGCTGCGCCGCCTGACCTGCTGTCGCCATGGTGCCGCACATCGCCCGCGGCGAGGTGACGGGGTGTTCTCGCCGTCGGCGCTCGGCATAGGCTGGGGCTATGGCGTTGCCGTCGGAGATCGCGACCTGTGTCGTGTGCAGGGACCTCGCCCAGGTCTACTGGAGCGTTGCCCCCGACCGGACGGACCCCGACCGCTCCAAGGAGTCCGCCATCTTCGACGAGTTCCACGAGATCGAGATCTCCATGGAGTGGGGCCTCCATCTACAAGAGGACCATCCCTTCGTGCTCGGGCCGGTCAACGGCTGCCCGAACTGCCAGAAGGTTCTGCAGATCCTGTCAGCACCGTTCTCCCCGCCAGGCGAGACGCTGCGACACCCGGACGGCCGGAGAGGCCTGCATCCCTCCCAGGCGCACTTTGCCAAGCATCTCCTGCAGCAACTGCGCGACATCGACGCGTAGCCCGGAGGCGGCACGTCGTCGCCGGACTCGTTCCTGCCTGCCGTGGTTGCGCTTGTGGTCGCGGCCGGCGCCGAGCCCGGCGGTGCGGGGCACTGCCGCGCCGCCGCCCCGGCCAATCTGACTACCGTTCAGGCATCCGTCGCTATGGGCAGGACGCCGGGCTCCAGCGCGGTCGTGGGGGCGGTCCATTCCCGGCCCCCGCCCTCGGGCCGTAGCCACACTCTGGTGCCGCGCGCGTCGTATTTCATGCACACGCCCGTGCGGCCGCGAGCTGTGTCCCGGACGACGTCGCCCTCGTGGGGCGTCCAGGCCGTGGCGAGGAAGCACGCGCGATGCTGCGCCCACAGCTCCATGTCGGTGTAGGCGTCGCGGCCGATGGCGATCATCGGGCCGGCGTAGGTGAGTACGCCGTGTGCCCAGCCGCCGACGACCAGCTCCCGCAGCTGTCGCCACCCCGGCCGTCGGGTCGTCGGCAGAAGCGGGTCGGCGATGGCATCCGTCAGTTCCGCGGCCACCCGCCACGGGCGGGCCTGCGCATAGCTGCGGCAGAACTCCAGTATCGGCTGGGGAGCGTGGTCGACACAGGTCGCCACGTACAGGACCACCGGGACTCTGTGAAGCGCCGTCGCTGCGGCGGTCGTCATTCAGCTCTCCCCAACGTGCGAAGTCCGGCGGAGCGGGAGCGGCTGCTCCGCGGGGACAAGACGGTAGAAGGGCCGCACGGCGCCGGTCCATGACCTTGCCAGAACTTGCCAGCTGATTCGTCGCCGCAGGTTGAGGCGCCTGTGGCGGTCTTGACGGTCGACCGTGGCGAGGGGATGGTCAGGCAAGAGACAGCAAGGTGCTACGAGCGGGAGGCCGCCATGGGGTTAGTGTTCGTCGGCATCGATCCTGAGACCAAAGGAGAGGACTGCCCCGCAGCCTGGGTCGACGTCCAGGAGCTGAACTTCGTTCTCCAGGGCTGGAAGGCCAGCGAGGCCATTCGACAGGAGACCCGGGAGCGCAGCCCGCTCCCGGACACCGAGGACGTCATCCTGATGCCGGCACGGATGCTGCCGGTCCTCAGAGCAGCATGTGACGAGATGGAGCGCGCCATGGCAGGCCGCAGCGGGAACGACAGCGGAGCAGGCCGGGTTGACCTCGTTCGCTGACCTGTTGGCCGGCTGCACGCGGTCGGCCGTGCACCTGGAAATGCGCGACCAGTACGCGGCCGACAGCGAGGCCCAAGAGATCGCACGGTGGCGGACCGGCCACCGCATCGACTGGGACAACCAGGCGGAGTGGTGGATCCCGTTCTACGGCCACGTCACCCAGGCAGTGGCCCGCGGCGTAGTGGTGCGCCGAGCCCGGATCATCTCCGAGCCGGTGAGCGAGTACATCCGATGGGAGCACTACGTCACCGCCGGCAACCTGCTGGCGGGGGAGCAGGTGCGCTGGCTGCCCCGGCGCCGCGCCGCAGATCTCGCGCTGCCAGGCACCGACTTCTGGCTCTTCGACGACCACGTAGCCCGGCTGGGGCACTTCTCCGGCGACGGCCACCTGGTGGAGCACGAGGTCACCACCGACCCGGCGACGGTGGCGCTGTGTACCGGCGCGTTCGATAGGGTCTGGGCTCGAGCCATCCCGCACCAGGAGTATCAGCCCCGCTGACCCGTCCCATGTCCTCGCCATCTCCCTCCACCTCAAGCGTCCAGGCCGCGCTCGCAAGCCTCGCCTCGCGGCTGCGGGAGCTCCGCTTGGACGCGGGGTTGAACGGCCGCGAGCTCGCCGAGCGCTGCGGCTGGTCGGAGTCCAAGCGCTCCCGCCTCGAGGGCGGCCAGCGGCGGCCATCCGACGCCGATATTCGGGCGTGGTGCCGCGCCTGTGACGCCGGCGACCAGGTCGCGGACCTGGTCGCAGCCAACCGCCAACTGGACGCGATGTACGTCCAGTGGCGTCGGCAGATGCGCACCGGCATGCGACGTCTGCAAGAAGCCAGCGTCCCGCTCTACCAACGCACCCGCCACTTCCGCGTCTACAGCTCCGACCTGGTCCCCGGCCTTTTCCAGACCCCGGCCTACGCCACGGCGGTCATGCGCAGCATCAGCGACTTCATCGGCACCCCGGACGACATCGACCAAGCCGTGGCCGCCCGCATTCGGCGCTCCCAGGTCATCCGGGAAGGAGACCGCCGCTTCGTCGTCCTGCTGGAGGAAACGGTGCTGCGGCACCGGCTCGGCGACACGGAGGTGATGAGCGGCCAGCTCGGGCAGTTGATGGCCGCGATGAGCCTGCCCTCGGTCTCGATGGGCATCATCCCGTTCGCCGCAGAGCGCGCTGTCCTCCCGATGGAAACCTTCATGGTCTTCGATGACCAGCTGGCCCGAGTCGAGCTGCTGACCGCGAAGGTGACCGTCTCCGCCCCCAGCGAGATCGCCGACTACGTCAAGGCTCACCGGGAGTTGCAGCAGCTCGCGGTATATGGGGCGCGGGCCAGGGAGCTGATCCTGGCGGCCATCGAGGCGTTGGCCTGATCCGCTGGCCGCTGTCACCGGGTATCGCAGAGCGCAGCGCCGGTGCTCGCCCGGCGCTGCCGCCGGCCGCTGCCGAGGAGCTCCTCGCTGCGGCCATGTGAGGATCAGCGGCATGAAAGCAGACCGTGATCCTGAGTACCTGAGGGAGACCGCTCAGTCGGTCGCCGACTTCAAGAGCGCGTTGGAGGAGTTCCTCTCCCTTCATGACGTGAACCGTGCCCATCGCGGTCTGCTGCCAGCAGTGACACCGCGGCGAGGTGTTGACGCTGCCGACATCAAGAGCGCACGCGTGAGGGTCGCCCGGGCTGCCGGCCGAGCGTGCCACGCGCCTGGAATGACACGCATGTTCATCGACGTGGAGAAGCATGGACCGGTGGACCCCGTCGCGGCCTGGTCGTCGATGACCAACCCCAAGCCGGTGCTGGAACCGGACGATGTGTTGGAGGCCTGCGACCAGATGCTGGGGCGGTTGGAGGCTATGGAGCGTAAGGCCGCAGCGGAGGCACAATCCGTCTCTGGAGTGGAGTTGTTGCATCCTTTGGTGTGGGGCGCCGCCTCTCGGCTCTGGACGAACGAACACTTCCGGGAAGCCGTCACCTCCGCTGCTGAGACCCTGGTCGCACACGTTCAAAGTCGTACCGGCCGACGGGATCTCGCCGCCACCAGCCTCTGGCAGCAGGTCTTCTCTCAGCGGGAGCCACGCCTGCGCTGGCCCGGTGACCCAGACGATCAGACGGTCCGCAGCATGAACGATGGGCTGCGCCTCTTCGCTCCTGGCGCGCAGATGGCGATACGCAACACGTCGGCTCACGGCACGGACGAGATGACGGCCCAGGATGCTCTGGAACGGCTGGCTGTCCTGAGTCTCCTGGCTCGTTGGGTCGACGCATGTGAAGACGTCACCGCCTCAGCTTGAGTCCTGTAAGACGTCGCCCTCGCCTGTGTTCATGGCGGGCGAGGGCGCTTGCTTAGTGGCTGCCTCCGGTCTATCGGGCGAGGGTGACGGCGACGTCGTGGTCGTTGTGGCAGCCGGCCGCCGTCTCGTTGATGGCGGCGAGCTCGACCGGGTCGACGGCGAGGCCGTAGCGGGTCTTGATGGCGACCCAGTCGGCGATGTACTGGCAGGTCGCGGAGGGGGCGGGCGGCATCCACTCGGCGGGGTCCTGGTCGCTCTTGGACCTGTTCGAGCGTCCGGAGACCGCGACTAGGGCGCGGGGGTCGTTCAGGTCGTTGGCGTAGGCCTCGCGTTCGGCGGCGGTCCATGTGCTGGCGCCGGAGTCCCAGGCTTCGGCGAGGGGGACCATGTGGTCGATGTCGATGCCGGACTTCCCGGTCACGGTGGTCTCGTCGTACCAGGACCACCACTGGCCGGTGTCGGCGGTGATGGTGCACCGGCCGGTGACCTCGGGGGCGACGATGGCTTCCTCGAGGAGGACGTCGTTGCGGGCGTTGCAGCCGTTCTTGTCGGTGTCGGTCCAGTGCTTGAAGTTCTCCCGCCGGTACCCGTCCCGAGACTCGTCGCGGACGGGGAGGGCGGCGATGAGCTCGGCGAGCGGGGCCTGGACGGTCTCGCCGGGGCCAGCGGGCACGGCGGCGGTGGCGGGGGTGGCCGGCCACAGCGCCAGAGCGGGGAAGGCGGCCAGGGAAATCAGGGTGGTGAGGGTGGTGCGCGGGATTCTCATGGCGGGTGAACCCCGCCGGCCCGCGCGGGTTGCGGCCCGGCCGCGGGGTTCACCCGAACGCGCACCCGGCACCTGCTGAACTGTCTCGTCAGGCCGGGGAGTCCCGCTCCCGCTGCTGGCGCTTGGCTCGGTCGGCGAGGATCTCCTCCACCAGGTACGGGGAGGGCACCGCCGCGACGCCGGCGATCTTCGGGTCACCGCCGACCTGTTCGGCGAGGTCGGCGGCTTGGTTGATCGCGGCCTCGTAGTGCTCGTGGACGACGTCGGCGAGCTCGATCGCCCACTCCTCACCGCGATCGAGTTCGTGGTTGGCGACCGCGATCATCTCCATCAACGCCCTGGGGGTTTGCCCGTGCCGTGTGATGGTCTGCTTCGCCAGCTCGGTCACCTTCTGCCGGGTCGACGGGCTGAGCTGAGCGGCGAAGGGCATGTCATCGATCACCCGGGGAACCGTACTCGCCCCCGGTTGGCTCGGGGCCGCCCGCTCACTCGACTGGACCACCAGCCCGGTGCGATCTCTCGGGCGGTCGGATCCGCTCAAGCGTTCCGTTTGCGTCAGAGGCCGCGGGTGTGGAGGAGGCGGTTGGGTGAGTTGGGGCCGAGGCGGGTGAGCACGTCGAGTTCGTCGAGCACCGCCTCCGGCGAGAAGCCGGGCTTCACGGTGACGGTGTACTCGCCGGGAACCGCCGCCAGGGAATCCGTGACCGTCACCGGACGCTCGCCGGGCCTGGTGGTCGCACTGACGCCACCGGCGCTACCGAGTGACGACGCGAACGGCAGGAGAACACCGCCAGCCGGCGGGAACTCACACGCGTACACACTCCAACACACGGGACGGGAAGCGCCTCGCGGAGCCGAGCACCGCCAGAGGGACACGTGGCTCAGGCCCGCGGAACGACGGGGGTCCTGGAACCGCGGGTTCCAGGACCGGACGGAAAAGGACGGAAGGATCAGCCGGCCGTGCCGGCGTCCTCCTTGTTCGCGATCGCCTGGGCGCGCTGCCGCAAGTCCTGGGGAACGTCGTCCCGCTGAGCGACATCGCGAACCAGGTCGCGCACCTCCGCCGACGCGTCGGGGGCGTCCTCGTCACTGTTCTCGTCGTCAGTCGCGCTGTTGATGGCCAGGAAGGCCATGGGCATGCTCCTCATTCCGGTTGTCGGGCGGCTGGTGCACGATCTTGCACGTCAGGCAGGCACCGTAGGCGATGCCACCACGCGAACCCTCCGAAGGAGTGAAGCCAGGGGGCCGGAGACCTGTGCTGGTCGGGAGTCGCGGTGATGTACTCGTCTGGGTGGATTCACACCGATGGGGGACGCACGGCGTGGGCGGTGTGTGATTTTTGGAGGTGCCGCAACCGCACAATCGCCGGTTTGGAGCGCCTTGGTATGGCCGAGCAGGATCCGGAGATCACCGACGCTGACGACGAGCTGCTGGACCTGGGCGATCAGGAACTGGTCCGGGATCCCTTCGGCTCCTATGCCCGGATCCGGGAACGTGCCTCGATGGTGCGGGGGCGGGTGCGGGGCGCCGACCCGATGTGGGTGGCCACCCGCCACGAGGACATCCGTACCGTCATGAGCGATCCCCGCTTCACGAACAGCGCCAAGGCCTGCCCGGTCGCGTCGGTCGCGAACCGCACCGAGCAGACCTGGAAGGACCGCGGCATGCGCCCGGGGTACGAGAAGTACCTGCGCGCCGGGATCTTCGATGTGGACGGCGCCGACCATCGCCGCCTGCGCGGCCTGCTCACCGCCGTGTTCTCGCCCCGCCGGGTCGCCTCACTCCGCCCCAGGATCGACGCCATCGCCGCCCAACTCCTCGACGACCTGCCAGGCCACGCCGAAGACGGCGTCGTCGACCTCGTCGAACACTTCGCCGGCCCGCTGGCCATCACCGTGATCTGCGAACTCATCGGCATCCCCGAGCCCGACCGGGACCGTTGGCGAGCCCGCAGCACCACCCTGGACGCCGGCGTCCGCGGTACCGAACTCGGCGACGCGCTCGTCGGCATGATCGACGACGCCCACATCCTCATCGATCACCGCAAGGCCCACCCCGGAGACGACCTGATCTCCGACCTGCTCGCCCCCCACCACCGCGACCGACTGAGCACCGACGAACTCGTCACCCTCATCGTCAACCTCGTGGTCGCCGGGCACATCCCCACCGTCAGCCTCATCGCCAACGGCACCGAGGCTCTCCTCACCCACCCCGACCAACTCGCTCTGCTCCGCGCGGACCCCACCCTCATGCCGCACGCCATTGACGAGCTCGTGCGCTACTGCGGCCCCGTCGTCCGCGCGCTGCCGCGCTACGCCACCCGCGACATCGCCCTCGGCGACACTCCGGTGCGCGCGGGGGAAGCGGTCCTGCCGATCGTCTCCGCGGCCAACCGTGACCCGGCCGCGTTCACCGACCCCGACCGCCTCGACATCGCCCGCACCCGCCGCGGCCGGGAGCCGCACCTCGGGTTCGGCTACGGCGCCCACCGCTGCGTCGGCGCACACCTCGCCCACGAAGAGATCGCCAGCGCCCTGACCGCGTTGTTCGGTCGATTCCCCGACCTGTGGCTGGCCGCCGACCCGGCGGATCTACATCGGGGCACCAACCCGGTCGACTGGCACCAAAAAACCCTCCCACTCCGCCTGGGGTCGACCGTCCCAACTCCTCATCGGCCCTGAGGCCACCGAATCCTCGAACACGTCGAGCCCGCGTATCCGCACCAGCCCGGCGGCGGGGAGCGGCGTGGTGCTGCTGGCGTGGCGGGAGTTCGCGAAGCGCCGGCAGCGTCCGGCCGTCGCGGTCGCAGGGTCTGTGGTCCGGGGGCGCCGGCACCGCGCGCCAGGCTCCTGGTCCTCGTCGCCGTCGACGACGTCCTGGAGGACCAGGTGCTCGATGTGGCCGCGGGTGAAGCGGGGTAGAGGTCAGCCGCAGTTCGAGCCCTGGACCGTGGTCGACACGGGTTCGTCGGGGTTGGAGATGACGTCGATGGAGATGCACGGGTTGTCGTTGAACCCACTGAGGACAGCGACGTCCGAGTCAGCGGAAGCGGTGCCGGCCGTGGTGAACAGTCCGGCCATGGTGAGGACAACAAGGCGAGCACAGTGCGGATACGCACGGGGAGTCTCCTGATCTCGCGATAGCGGGCAGCCTTTGTGCGACCCGACACGACAGGGGAACTACCGGCCGCGGCCCTCACGCTTCCCTGTTCCACGCTGGGGGACGAACAGGACCACCCGATCAGCCGCCGTGATCCCGACCGGTGGGCCCAGCAACTGGAGCGTGGACGCCGTCACGGGCCGCCCGATACCCGGTCAGCTGGCACAGTGGAGCATGGACCGAGACGCCTACAATCCGAGCACATCGAGGGAGGACTGCTGCTCCACGGACAGCGTGTGTCGCGACCGCATGTTGGATCTCCGCACCCCCAGATTCACCGACACCACCTCGGGCTGCTCCTGGCCGCCGCCGCTGTCGCCGTCGAGGGCGAGGTGTTCGACGTGGCCGCGGGGAACCCGGAGTGGTCATCCGGGGGCGCTTGGGTTCTTCGCCCGCGCGCGATTCCACCCGAAGGCGCCACCTCGACCCCGCCGTCGACAACGGGATGCGCTCAGCCGGCCTGCACGACGGGCTCACCGGCGACCCGGGGGACGATCCCCGCCCGGTCTCGCTCCGGGTTCGTCGGAATCCCCACCGGGCCGGCGCTGTTGGGGCGAGGATGGGCGATATGCGTCATCCCAGGGACAGCGAGTTCTACCGCTGGATGCTCCACCAGGCCCGGACGGTGGGCTGGGACCTCGAGGAGACCGAGGACGTCGACGGCGTCGCCGCGCCGCGCTCGCACATCCTGTTGGTGTGGGCGGTGATCGCCCTGAGCGAAGGTCTCACACCCGAGCAGACCGCCCACCTCGCCCGAGGATTCGGCGTCGACCCGCAGGAGGTCACTGACGCCTACCTCCCCGAGATGCGGCAGCGGGTCATGGACGACATCCTCGCCAACCCCGACCTCCGCCAACTCGATGAGCACCTGGACGGACTCACCTGAGACCCGAGGGTTGACCAGGTTGGTCAAGCTTCTAGGCAAGCCCCGATTGCGTGGTCAACCAGGCGTGGCGGGGGGCGCGGGGCGACGAGAGCGCCACCGGACGCCCGTGAACGACCTCATGGAGAAGCCCCCGCCCGGCGGCCGGGGGCCGAAGAACGGGGCACGGTGTCGAGCAGTGGGTGGCGTGGCTAGCCCTGCTGCCAGGTAGCGCCGGAGCCGGTGAAGGAGCCGGAGACGCCGGTGTCGTCGGACCAGATCCAGAAGTCGGTGTGCTGCACACCGTCCGAGGAGGCAGACGATTCGGTGCCTGCGACGCCGGCGCCGTTCTCGTTGACGACGAACTGACCTTGGCCGAAGCCGGCATCGAAGCCTTCCTGGGCGGTGGCGGTACCGGCGGCGCCCAGCAGGCCCGCGGCAGCGAGGGCGAGAGCGGCAATCGTAGTGCGGATACGCATCGAGACTCCCGAAGGTGGTCGTCAGGCCGCTGGTCACAGCCCGTCGCCCCGGACCTGCCCGACCGATGCGGTGGAGTCACCTGTGGCCACGCCCACGAGTGAAGGGCGTCACCCGGCCAGCCGGGCGCGCGAGGTGATCGTGTGGGGGTCACTCAGAAGAAGTAGTTCATGGTTTGTGCTGGATTGGGTGGACAGGGTTGCGTTCGGGACATCCAGTTCCCGTTCGTATCGTTGAAGGAGGACTTCATGCGCCGCACCATCTCCACCTTGATTCTGCTCGGTGTCAGTCTGGCCGCGCCGCTCACCCTCGCCGCCAGCGCCGAAGCGGCTGGGTCCGTCTCCCAGGAACTTTGTCTGGCCGGCGGTGGGAACCCCGCTTACGTGCCCGGCGGATGGGTATGTCAGGGCGGTCAGTTCAACGGCTCCCCCATCTATGACATGTGACGCCGCCCCGTACAACCTGAAGGATGGTGTCCGGCCCACGAAGGGGCGGGCACCATCGCCGTATCCGTCGCAGACGAACACCCCATTTCTGTTGGTGAGCACCCCACGCTTGAGGCGCCCACGTCTACCGCCGCTCTTGTCCGCCGCCGGCACAGTGAGCACGCCGATTCCCACTCATCAAGAACATCGCCGGACAACCGTCGGCCAACATGAACGACGGGCGTCCCCCGCCTCGGACCCGCGCTACGCCGGGACGAGGCGGCCCGTCGTGGCACAGGACCGATTCCGCCTTCCGGGGACGAACGGATCGGCCGCCGCACCGGCCCCCACCGCGATCGGCGCCGCACCGTCTGCCGGACGCCTCTGTCGGCCCCACACGCCATGCGATGACAGGCCGGTTCCACAATCTCGCCCGTGCCCGAGCCGCCCTTACAACCCCAACTCGTCGAGGGCGACCTGCTGCTCGACCGGCAGGGCGTCCCGCCGGCTGCGCATGTTGCTGCGCCACACCCCGAGCTTCACGACGACGGCCTCAGGCTGCCCCTGGCCCCCGCCGCCGGGGCCGACGTCGTCGACATCGAGGTGTTCGACGTGACCACGGGGAACGCGGAGGCGGCCTCCCTGGCGAGGTACTGCCGGGCGGCGGCCAAGGCCCGCTCGAACTGGGGCTTCCTCGCGGCCAGCACGTTCCGAGGCCCACTACCGGGGGTGGGGAGGAGCCGAATCGGCGCTGTTCCTGGCGTCGTATCGCCGGGATTGCGCGCCCTTCCACTCCCGGCAGCAAGACCGGGCTGTGCTCACCCAGAGGCTTCGGGCGCTCCCACCTTCGAGGGAAGTAACCGGAGTCCGTCTTGTCGCCGGAATCGTGGCTGCTGTCGGCTTGTCACAACAGCGCTCGTCGCCCGAGCGGCGAGCGTGATCGAGGCGATTGCTCCGGCGAGGAGGAGGTCAAGTGACTGTGAGGTTTCCCAGGTCGCTTCGTCTGCTGGGTGTGGCGGCAGCAGCGATGGCGGCGGCCCTGTTGTCCGTGTTCAGCGGGGCCCAGGGCGCCGCTGCATCCGGTCCTGATCAGGCAGACGTGCGTCAGGTCGTGGGCGCGGAGATCATCACCTCCGCGGGCGAATGCCTGACGGTGCAGAACGGCTCCGACGGCGCGTTCATCGTGACGCAGCCCTGCACGGGTCAAGATCCCCAGCGGTTCCGTCTGCGCCCTGTCGATGTGGGGTGGTACGAGATCGTCACCTTCGTCGACAAGTGCGCCGTCGTCTATCACGACTTCCTCGGCGGGACGCTCCGGCAGGAGCCGTGTGGCGTCTACACCGATAGCGAGCGCTTCTCCGTTGTCCCCCTCGGGGACGGCTGGTACGAGATCGTGGCCGCCGACAACGAGTGCCTCACCACCGTGGAAAGCAACATCATCGAGACGAAACCGTGCACAGGCGACCAGGCCCAGAGGTTCAGGTTCCGTTCCATGAGTACGTGAGCCCGGTGACGCCCCGGGCATGAGCAGCCCCGGTCGGCGCTGCGACTGGCCGTCCCCGGCCACCCGACGCCGCCCCACGGCCGGCCGCCCTCGCCAAAGGCGGCCGGCCGGTTCCACAACCTCACCTAGCCGTGTCTGAGGCGCCCTACAGCCCGAGCTCGTCGAGGGCGGTCTGCTGCTCGACCGGCAGCGCGTCCCGCCTGCTGCGCATGTTGGATCTCCAGACACCAAGGCGCACGGCGACGGTTTCGCCCGGCTCCTGGTCCCCGCAGCCGGCGGCGTCCTTGAGGACCAGGTGCTCGACGTGGCTGCGGG
This sequence comes from Streptomyces mayteni, assembly GCF_054783955.1. NCBI lineage: Bacteria > Bacillati > Actinomycetota > Actinomycetes > Kitasatosporales > Streptomycetaceae > Streptomyces > Streptomyces mayteni. The sequence continues at coordinate 71,583 of NZ_BAAGPR010000025.1, forward strand.
GAACCTTCAGGTGGCCCTCCCGGGCGAGGTACTGGCGGGCGGCTGCGAGGCCCCGCTCGAAGGACCCGGCGCGCCCGCCGGACGGCTTCCTCGCCGCCGGCACAGTTGGCGCCGCCGGCTCCCGGTCCGGGCCGGCTCCTGCGCGCCCTCCGCGGTGCCCTGAGGGGCCTCAGGAACCGCGTGGAGCGGGCCGACGCCCAGATGCACTATCGGGTCGTGGGCGACCGAGGTGCCGCTGCCGGCGACCGGCACCTGGGCCACCGCCGGCCGTGGCGGTGCCCAGGCCGACGCCGTCCTGGCCGCTCCCGAGGCGGGGGTGCCGCTGCTGTTCGTGGAGGTCGACACCTGCCACATGGACGCCCAACGCATCGCCACCAAGCTCGGCAAGTACATGCGGTTCCTGCAGCGCCGCGTCACGGACGTCGACGGCAAGCAACGCGCGATGTGGCGCACCCGCTGGGAACACCCCGACAGCCACCACGGCCAGGTGCTGTACCCGCCTCTCCTGCTGGTCTTCCACCAGCTCGGTGCCCGCTCCCCGGAAGCCTCCTTCGAGCGGGTGGCCGACCTCACCCGCCCGCACTGGGCCGGCCGCTGGGAAGCTGCGGAAGAGTTCCACGACTACAACGACAAGATCCCGCTGCTGTTCACCACCATCGACCTGCTGACCGAACACGGCCCCGCCGGCGCGGCGTTCCGCCGCGCGGGCCGGCAACACTTCCAGACCCTCCCCAACGCGATCGGCAACGCCCGCCGGGACGCCGCCCTGGCCCGCAGCCACGCCCGTAACCAGGAGCGGGCCCGCCAGCACGAGGCAGAGCAGGCAGCCGCCCGCGAGCCAAGCGACCCACCTGCGGCGAGTGCGGCACCAAGTTCACCGACGACCACTGGAAGTACACCCAGGACCGGGACGCCGCCTACGACCCGCACCGGCACCTGTGCGGCCCCTGCGCCAAAACGGCCGCCGACCGCGCCCGAGCCGAACGAGAAGCCGCCAGGCGCCAGGCCTGCCGACGCTGCGGATACCCCCGCGACGACGACCAACCCACCACCGACCCCGTCCTTCGCCACGCCCCCGCACCGGACGGGCTCCACTGCGCCGCCTGCCGCCAGGAGCTCACCCCTCCGCCCGGCCGCAACCGGCTGGCCCGCTTCCTCCTTGGTGACTGACGGCCCGCCGGATGGTCAACCGCAGGTCAGACCGTTGACCAACCTGGTCAAGCCCTCCGGTCAAGCCTCTCCCGGCCTGGTCAACCGGGCGCAGGGGCTTCCCGGTCCGCCGGCGTGGCGCCAGGCTGGGGGCGGGGAGAGCGCCACCGGATGCCCGTGAACGGCCTTATGGAGAAGCCCCCGCCGGCGGCCGGAGCCGAGGGACGGAGGCGGGGTGTCGAGCGGCGGGTGGCGTGGCTAGCCCTGCTGCGCCGGAGCCGGTGAAGGCGCCGGAGACGCCGGTGTCGTCGGACCAGATCGAGAAGTCGGTGTGCTGGACGCCGTCTGACGAAGCAGAGGATTCGGTGCCTGCGATGCCGGCGCCGTTCTCGTTGACGACGAACTGCCCCTGGCCGAAGTTGGCGTCCAGGCCTTCCTGTGCGGTGGCGGTGCCGGCGGCGCCGATGAGGCCGGCGGTCGCGAGGGCGAGGGCAGCGAGCGTGGTGCGGATACGCATCGAGACTCCCGAGGGGGATGGTAAGGCCGCTGGTCACGGCCCGTTCGCCCCGGACCCTGCCCGACCGGATGGGTGGGGCCACCTGGGGTCACGCCGACGAGTGAAGGGTGTCACCCGGCCGGCCGGGCGCCCGGCACGTCGCACAGGCCCAGTGCCGGACTGCCCATGCGAGCGGTCACACAGACGGGGGGCCGGTGCCGGCCTCCCGTCTGTGCCGAGCGCCGGGTGTACTGGCTCGGCCGGGCCGTCCTGTCCGAGGGCAGGGCCACCGCTTGGTCACGTTCCTGTGGGTGTCCCACGGTGAATGGGATGCACTCAGCCGTCGCGAGTCCGGAGTTCGTGGTGGCGTTCTTCGGACTCCCGTTGTGCGGGGCTCGCTGCCGGTTGCTGTCTACCGAGTGTTCCGGAGGGGCGGGGGGTCAGTCTGGGATCGGGGTGTTGCTGCAGTTGTCGGCGGTGCACAGCTGGATGTTGAGGGCGCCGTAGCCGAGGTCGAGGTTTCCGAAATCGTCGGCGGTGGTGGCGATGAGGCCGGCGGCGGTCAGGGCGAGGGCGGTCAGTGTGGTGCGGATGCGCACGGGATCTCCTGAGGAACGCGGCGATGGGCTGCCTGGTGCGGCCCGTTGTGGCACAGGTGCCCGGTCGTGAAGGCTTCGATATCGCCTCTTCGTGCGGCTGGGTGAACGCTGTCACCCCGTCGTGCAGGTGCCACGAACCGCTGGCCGGTTCGGCCGGACGTCCGTCCCTGCGACTGGAGCACGGAATGCGAGAAGTCGACCGGTCCTCAGGCGCCTGGGGCCCGAGTTGCACGTCGGTGTTGCCGACATCCTCAGTCGTCGAGGGATGTTCTCTTCGCTCGTTCGGGGGAGGGGGTGCATGGCGGGGATCGCGGTGGGAGAGGGCTTGGGCGATCACTGATGAGCCTGCCGAGGCGGGCGATAGCCATGGAGCTTGCGATGACGATGATTCAGACCGGCAAGGTGCAGCTGCGTTCGGACAACGCCACCGAGCGCACCGGGGGTAACACCTCGACGTTCACCCGGGTCACCTTCCCCACGCCGTTCCCGGCGGGGACGGAGGTCGTGGTGTTGCCGCTGACCCAGACGTTCAACGGCGCTGAGACCCCTGGGATCCGGATCCACGAGGTGACCCGGGAGGGGTTCTATATCCGGTTCAACGAGGTCGTCATGGGCTCGAGCAACAGCGACGGGAAGCACACGGAGGAGACGGTGGGCTGGCTGGCCACCACCGTCTGACCCAACCCTGGAGCGGGGCGGTCCGCGGGGGCGGCGGCCGTCGCGGACCGCCCGGCCCCGGGGATCGGTCGAAGCACGGACGTGGCTGGGTGCCGGATCCCAGGCGCTCAGGCCCGGGGGCAGGTCACCAACGTGATCGCCCGCGTTCTGAGCAGCTGATCCTCATGACCTGCCCCTACCAGCCCGCTGGGCGGCACGTCAGATCGATCCGACGACCTTGCGTGGTGTCACCCGGACCACGACCCGTTGGGGATCGTCTCCTGCGGCGGGGTTGAAGTCGGCGTAGTCCTTGCCCGTGTACTTGCGCGACAGGGTGTCGATCAACTCCGCCGCGCCCTCGGTGGTGATGGTCGCGGTGCCGCGGACCTCGGCATAGGTGTACGGCGCGTTCGGCGGGTTGATCATGATGGTCGTGCGCGGGTCGCGGCGCAGGTTGAGCTCCTTGCGGCGGCCGACGGTGGTGGACAGCAGCAAGTCGTCGCCGTCGCGCGTGATCCAGGTGATCGACTGCTGCGCACTGCCGTCGGGCTGGACGGTGGCCACGCACGCGAAGACGGGGGAGTCGTCGATGAGCTTCTTCAGATCATCGGGGAGTACAGCTGACACAGCGGGTTCTTCCTCCAAGGTCACAGGACAACGCGGCACTGGTGGGCGGGTTCGCGGTTGAGGAGCCGGCAGCCCCTTTGGCCGCGCGACTATCCCTGGGCGTCCTGCGGGGCACGCTGTTCGATGACGCAGTCAGGGCCGGGGTAGACCAGTGACTCATGCCCATCCGCGAACCTCACGAGATAGGGCGGCTCACCTTCCAGCCCACGAACGTCAACGATCTCTCCGGACTGCTCCCGCATGCCGACGGTTCGCCCCCTGATGTGAACCCTGTCACCAACTGATGCGCGCACGCTCTTTCCTCCACACCTCGGGTACCAGCCTCACGGTTACTCACGCTGCCCAACGCGTGAGGCGTGATGGCGTTACTCAGGGCCGCCATCAGCAGTCCGACGCCCGCCCCGTCGGACCCGTCTCATCCGCAGTGGGAGCAACACGAAAGACGCCAGCACGTCCTTGGCAGCCACTGCGGTAAGCCTCTTGAAGCCCAGTCACCTCACCCATCCCTACAGCCCGAGCTCGTCGAGGGCGGTCTGCTGCTCGATGGGCAGGGTGTCCCGCCGTGAGCGCATGTTGCTGCGCCACACCCCGAGGCGCACGGCGACGGTCTCGCCCGGCTCCTGGTCCCCGCCGCCGGCACCCTCCTCGAGGACCAGGTGCTCGACGTGGCCGCGGGGAACCTTCAGGTGGCCCTCCCTCGCGAGGTACTGCTTCGCGGCGGCGCGGCCCCGTTCGAACGACCCCGCGCGCCGCTGGTGGGCATCTCCGCGCCCAGCATCTTCGGCGGTACCCATGGTGGGTGAAGGCTGTCCGCTCCCTGGTCCGGTCACGATTCTTGCTGCTGCTTCCACTCTTCAAGAAGGCGCCGGGTGGTGAGGGTGTCGGGGTGGTGGGGCCCTTGGGTGCGTTCGCGGTCGGCGAGGACGGCTTCTTGGGCGCGGCCGGCTTCGGCGTAGAAGGTGGCGAGGCTGTGGCGACTGTTGAGGGTGTGGGGGTGGTGGGGTCCGAGGATGCGTTCGCGGTCGGCGAGGACGGCTTCTTGGAGGGTGACGGCTTCTTGGGCGCGGCCGGCTTCGGCGTAGAAGGTGGCGAGGTTGTTGCGGGTGTTGAGGGTGTGGGGGTGGTGGGGCCCTTGGGTGCGTTCGCGGTCGGCGAGGACGGCTTCTTGGAGCGTGATGGCCTCTTGGGCGCGACCAGCTTGCCAATAGGAGATGGCGAGGTTGTTGCGGGTGTTGAGGGTGTCGGGGTGGTGGGGCCCTTGGGTGCGTTCGCGGTCGGCGAGGACGGCTTCTTGGAGCGTGATGGCCTCTTGGGTGCGGCCGGCGTCGGCGTAGGAAGTGGCGAGGTGGTTGCGGGCGTCGAAGGTCTGGGGGTGGTGGGGCCCTTGGGTGCGTTCGCGGTCCGTGAGGACGGCTTCTTGGAGGGTGACGGCTTCCTGGGTGCGGCCGGCGTCGGCGTAGGAAGTGGCGAGGTTCGCTCGGGTGGTGAGGGTGTCGGGGTGGTGGGGCCCTTGGGTGCGTTCGAGGTCGGTGAGGACGGCTTCTTGGAGGGTGATGGCTTCCTGGGTGCGGCCGGCGTGCCAGTAGGAAGAGGCGAGGTTGTTGCGGGCGGCGAGGGTATGGGGGTGGTGGGGGCCGAGGATGCGTTCGGCGGTTGTGGCGAGGTGTTCGTCGTAGGTGACGATGGCCGTATACAGGCCGGTGGCGCTCAGGCTGTGGCTGGTGTGGAAGAGGATGAGGTGGCAGCCGTCGTCCTCGCTCCACAGACGGTGTCCGGCGTGGTGGTTGAGCGCTTCGGTGTTGGCGCGTAGGGCGGCAGATAGGTCCGGGTGTTCGTGGTCGTCATCGGGCCACACCTCAAGGAGTGCGTCGGCCGCTGCGCGGGCAGCCGTTTCGAGCTCGGCTTCCGACGTGGTTTCTTGGGCGGCGCGGGCGGTGAGGGCGTGGATCCGGACGGCCGTGTGCTCGCTGGCTGGGGCGTGGGTGAGGAGGCCATAGCGGTGGAGGAGCCGCATCGCGGACCGTGCCCGAGGCGCGTCCACCGTCTCGTTGTCCTCGCCCGCGGCGCTGGTGGTGAGGTAGATGGTGATGGCCTGGGTGGTCCAGAGGGTGTCGGGGTGGCCTGCGGGGTCGAGGAGCGCGGCGAGGGCGAGAGCGGGGCGGGCCAGACCGGCGGGCTCAGCTTGGTTGGCGGCATCGAGGGAGAGCAGGAGTGCAGCGTCGACGTGGCGGCCGTAGCCGTCGGCATCAGCATCCGCTGGCAGCGCCTCGGCAAGCCTTCGCCGCTGGTCGGTGAACAGGGCGAGGTAGTCGCGGCAGGTGGTGTCTTGGTTGGTCATGTAGGCGGCGGCGTGGGACAGCGCCAGCGGCAGATACCCCAACGCTTCCGCCAACTCGCCGGCCGCCTCGTCCAGGAGGTGGGCCGCACCCGCCGTGGCGAGGCGCTGGGTGAGGTAGGCGACGGCTTCCTCGGAGGCGTAGACGTCGATGTTGACGAGGGTGCGGCCGCCGCCGGTCAGGACGGCGTCGCGCAGCCGGGTGGTGGCCACCGTCCACCCACCCCCGTCAGCGCCCGCGCTCCCGCTGGCGCCGGTACGGCGGTTGGTGGGGGGCCACCAGGGGGCCAGCGCCGTCGGGTTGGTGATGTCGTCGAGGACGATCAGCCAGGTGTGGTCGGTGGTGGCCAGCCACTCCAGGAAGCACCGCGCGTCGGCCTCCAGGTCGTCGCCGGCCGTGCCGGGGGCGTGGACACGTGCGGCGGCTTGGGCGTAGGAGGTGATGACCTGGTTGGCCTCGCCGGCTGGGACCCACATCACCAGGTCGGTGCCGGCGTTCAGGGCGTCGGCGGCGCAGGCTCCGGCCAGCTGCGTCTTGCCCACCCCGCCCCCGCCGGAGATGACCTGGGTGAGCACGACCCGCCCGTCCGTCTGCCGGCCTTGGGCGATTGCCTGGCGCAGGGCGCTGCGGGGCTGGAACGCGGACGCGAGCGGCGGGAGCGGGCCCAGCTGGACGGGCCAGGACACCGGCCCTGCAGGGGGCGGGAGGTGGTAGTGCACGGAGCTGTTGTCGACGACGGAGCTGTTGTCGCCGAGGGCGGAGTGGGCGATGTCCCGGCCGGCCCCAACACCGCCCTCGGCGACGCGCAGGTTCACCGACCCGGGAGCGGGACCAGAGGGTGTGCCGGCGTCGGCCACGAGGACCTCCGACACGTCCTCGCTGGCGCCGGCGCGGCTGGCGCCGCCGGCGTTGGGGCGGGCCTTCCGTCGCCGGAAGAACGGAGTCACGGTTCACGCCGGCTATCGTCGCCCAGCGCGCTGTCGATGATGTCGCCGCCGGCGACGACGCCGCCATCGCCGACGCGCACATCCCCCGACCCTGCGGGCGGGGGGCCGGCGACAGGGGCAGTAGCGGGTCCGCTGACCTGTGAGCGGTCGCCCAGCGCGCTGCCGATGATGCTTCCCCCCGCGACGACCGCGTTCTTCCCTGCCTCCACACTGCCCCCGCCTGTCGAGGGTGCCGGTGCGGGGGCTGGTGGTGGAGTGCGGGCCAGGGCCGCCGCGGCGACGACCACGGTCGCCACCCCGGTGATGGCGCCGCTCACGGCGATGACCCGGTTCGTCGTGTCCTGGTCGGTCAGGATGGCGACCAGCGTCAACCCCACCGCGGCCAGACCGCCCACCACGGCGACCGCCCACACCCCGACCTTGCCCACACCACGCACCCCAGCCACCTGCATCCCCCCTCAGCCGACGTGACGGCCCGTCACACCACATCCAACATAGAAGAGAGCGGGCCCTCCCCGCACCATCCGATGCAGAAGGGCCCACGCTGCCAGGTCAACCGGCGCCGGCCGGCCCGTTCCACAACCTCGACCGCGTCCGAGGCGCCCCTACAACCCGATCTCGTCCAGCGCGGTTTGCTGCTCGACCGGCAGCGCATCCCGCCTGGAACGCATGTTGGATCTCCAGACACCGAGGCGCACGGCGACGGTCTCGCTCGGCTCCTGGTCCCCGCCGCCGGCGGCGTCGTGCTCGGGTACCCAGCCGCGGCCGCCGCCGTGCTCGATGCCGGCCGCGTCGGTCCAGGGGCGGGGCGGGAGCGCCTCCAGGCGGAGCTGGAGCGTCTGCCTGGTGCGCTCAAAGTCGACCAGGTCGGTGGGGAAGTCGATGACAGTGTCGGTGTCGTTGGGCACGACCGGCATAGTACGTGCGTGCGAATCCCGTGGGTGGGGTGGACACGCGGGTTGGTCAACCGCAGGTCAGACCCGGTTGACCAGATTGGTCAAGCCCCCCGGTCAAGCCTCTCTTGGCCTGGTCAACCGGGCGTGGGGGTTTCCGGTCCGCCGGCGTGGGGCCAGGCTGAGGCGGGGAGGTGACGTCGATGCCGGCCGAGAAGCCGAGGCGGCGGCGGTGCGAGTACCAGCGGTGCCGGCGCCCGTTGCCACGCGAGGCTTCGCCGCGGCGCCGGTACTGCGGCCCGAACTGCGTCGCGGCCGCGTACCGGCTGCGGAGGCGGCGCGAGCGGGCCCTGGTGCTGTGGGACGTCGTCATCGGCGCGAAGGCTGCGGAGATCCTTGAGACGAGCACCGGCCGCCAGGAGCAGCTGCTCGCGGGGCAGACGTGCGGCGGTCCCGTCTGCCGGGTGGTGCTGTGGGCCGGCGTCCGGCGGAGGCGGACGGCCCGGTACTGCAGCGCGCGGTGCCGCCAGGCCGCGTACCGCGAACGCCGACGAACCCGCGCCGATCATGACGCGGTGCCGTAACGTGCTGTCGATTTCCGAACCGTTGGTGACGTCACCACGTCATGATCGGCCGCCGGCCGGGCCGGATGTTTCGAACCGGTCCCGTCGACGGCGGGCGGGTTGAGAAGATGAGTGCATGAGTGATGGTGAAGCGCTGGATGACCCGATCTCCCAGTTGAACGAGGACATCAGCCTAGCGGTGAGCGGTCTCGGTGGAGCGATGATGGGGATCGCGGACTCGTACATGGAGCTGGCCTACGGCGCCGGCCGGGGATACGGCGTTCACGCCGACTACCGAAAGAACAACCTCATCACGGGGATGCCGGTCACTGAGTTGGCGAGGGAACTGTCGGAATGGGCTGCGGAGATTCTCGCCATGGCCAAGGCGCTGGATGCCCAGAGAGCCGCCCTCAAGAAGCTCGAAGCCGAAGGCTGAACCGACCGACCACCGGATGGCGGCCGGCCGGTTTCAGAATCTCGCCCGTGTCCGAGGTGCCCTACAACCCCAGCTCGTCCAGCGCGGCCTGCTGCTCGATGGGCAGCGTGTCCCGCCTGGAGCGCATGTTGGATCTCCAGACACCGAGGCGCACGCCGACGGTCTCGGGCTGCTCCTGGTCCCCGCCGCCGACGGCGTCCTCGAGGACCAGGAGCTCGATGTGCCCGCGGGGAATCTTCAGGTGGCCTTCGCGGGCGAGGTACTGGCGGCGGCCGCGAGGCCCTGCTCGAACGCCCCCGGGCACCTGCTGGTGGGTTTCCTGCCGCCGATACGGTTGCGCCGACCAGCCGTTCCGCCCGCCGGGCCGATGACTCGCCTTGAGGCGGTTGCCCAGGGCTGCGGGCCTAGGCATTCCGCGTAGCGCCTTCGGCTGCGCTGGGTGCTGCGGTGCTCGGGTTTTGAGGCCGCGTACGCGAGGTTCATGCCAGTACAGGGCTTATATGATGTTTGGTGTGGATCTTCAGGATCTGGCGGACCCGGTGAGGGTCTGGCACTACGCGGAGCGGTATCTCGGCGGTGGGACGCGTACGTACAGCAGGTTCGCCGCCGACATGGATGTCTCGGTGGCGTGTCATCCGCAGCGGGGCGCCGCCTCGTTCACGCTGCCCACCTTCCTGGTGCCCGCAGGGTTGGGTGAGCTGCTGACCAACAACATTCACTCGCCGCTGCCGGACCTGTACCGGGACGGGAGGCACGTGGTGTTTCCGGTGCATCCGGACACGCTGTCGTTCGAGCACCTGGTCGGGCGGCAGGAACTGCTGCGGTGCGAGGCCGGTCCGGGCCTGGAGGTGGTGCCGCTGGCCAACACCCGTACCGTGTCCGTCCGCGCCCTCGACGGGGAGCCGGTCGAGCCGCATCTTCTGAAGCTCCACTACCCTCGCCGGTTGTCACGGTTCACCCGTCAGCAGCGCCGGGGGGAGATCGAGCTCCAACTGTGGGTGGCCGAGCAACTCGTCTCGACGGGCGTACCGCTGCTGGCGGACGTGTGCGGGGGACTGTTCGGAACAGGGGCTGACGCTTGGGGTTTCCTGGTCCGCCAGCCACCCCCGCCACCGACCCGCCCCGGCCAGCTCACCGTGCCGCTGTTCGCCCTCTACGGCCAGGACCTCCACGCCCCCAGCGACCCCTCACTGCTCGAGCAGCTGGCGACCGCGAGTGGGGAGCCAGCCGCCGACTTCATCACCGAACGCATCGTTCGCCCCATGATCCGGCTCTGGACGCGCACCGCGCTGGCCACTGGGTGTGCCCTGGAACTCCACGGCCAGAACACCCTGGTGTCCTTCACACCCGACGGTGGGAGCCTGGAGGTGCTCTACCGTGACTGCCAGATCCACATCGATCCCGCGATCCGTGATCGCCGGGGTCTGCGGGGAGTGTTGCCGCCCACTTCCGTGATCTCCCGCGACGTGCGCTACCCCGCACCCGGGGTCTTCAGCCTCACCTACGACGGCTTCATGGGACACCACGCCCTGGACTACCTGGCCGAACTCGCGCACGCCCGCCTCGGAGTCGACCCCACACGACTCCACGAGGCGGCGCGCGAGACCTACACGGACGCGCGCGGAGACGAGGACCTCCTGGCCCCCACGGTCCACTACTACGGCGACGCCCACTACTCCGGCGACGACTGGCACCTGGTCGACACCGGACGCCCACCCCGATGGAGATAAACCCCAGCCAAGGCCAGCGCACGCGATGAGGACCGGTGCACGGTTCCATTCCACCGGCGCACCCACCGCGCGCACCACACCGACGAAGACCTCCTCCTCACCACAATCTGGCCAGTCCGGCCGGGCATCCTCGGCGAGCTCTCGGGCACCCCCTTTAGAGTCCGATCTCCTCCAGAGCGGCCTGTTACTCCACGGGCAGCGTGTCCCGCCAGCTGCGCATGTTGGATCTCCAGACACCGAGGCGCACGACGACGGTCTCGGGCTGCTCCTGGTCCCCGTTGCCGGCGGCGTCCTCAATGTCCTCGCCGTCCTGGTGCTCGACGCGGCCGGCGAACCGATGCGGTCGGGCCGCTAGCTCTCCGCGCCGGGTTCGACTTCGGGGATGGCGTCCTGGCCGCCTTCCGCCGCGGGGCCTCCGTTGTTCTCGATGATGTCCTCCGGGGTGCCGCCGCTGCCTTGCCATTGGGCGGCGATCGCCGCCTGCTTGGCCGGGGACTGCTTCTTGAACCATTCCAGCTGTGCGCCTGAGAGAAGCTCGAGGAAGCTGTCGATCGCGCCCAAGGCGTGCTCCTTGCCGAAGAAGGGGTTCTCCCGTCCCTTCTACGCCCAACCGGTGTTCACGGCATTCCAGGCGGCGGGCTACCCGCTGCGGGATCACTCGTTCAGCTCAACGAGAGGCCCAGCGAGGGGAAACGACGACCGCAGCATCACACAGCGCTACACGTCCGGTGGCCGACCGTATGTTGGATCTCCAGGCCCCGAGGCGTACGACGATGGTCTCGGGCTGTTCCTGGTCCCCGCCGCCGGCGGCGTCCTCGAGGACCAAGTGCTCGTCGTGGCCGCGGGGAACTCGGAGGTGGCCCTCGCGGGCGAGGTACTGACGGGCGGCCGCGAGGCCCCGCTCGAACGACCCCGCGCGTCCGCAGGACGGTTCCTTGCGGCCGGCACCGCAGCGCCGCCGGCCCTTGGACGCGGTGGGCTCCTCCACGGCCTCCACGGCCCCCTGAACGCCTTCAGGGGCGGCGTGGAGAGGTCCGCCAGCAACCCGCGCTGCGCCTTGGTGAGGTGCTTCCAGCCGTGCCGCTGCCGCCGGAGCCACGTCCCGACGTCCACCCCGGCCACCGTGACGCCGGGGAGGACGTCGTCACGTTCGGCGCCGCCGTCGACGCACTGCTGTACTCCCGCGTAGGCGCGCTGCCACTCGATCGGCCAGGCCGGGTTCCGGAACGGGTCGATCGCCTCCAGCTGCTCGCCGCGGCGAGCAGCCCGCGCCGGTTCCTTCCCGAGCCCGCCGGGCCGCCGCAGGTTGGCCAGGAACATCCCCCACGGGCGTCGAGGATGGTGGCGGACCGGGGGCGGCGAGGGCGCCGGTTGACCATGGCAGCGGTCAGCTGACGGCTTCGAGCTTCCACTCGTTGTGGTGGCCCAGGGTATGGAGGTTCAGCCCGGAGCCTTCGTCGCCGTAGGGGGCGTTGAGGTAGAGCCCGTCATCGCCACGCGACTTCAGCTGGATGGTGTAGGAGTTCTCCGCGCCGGTGGGCACGAACCTCCACAGGTAGGTGTTCTGGTCGGGCTTGTCATTGCCGAGGGTGATGGGCGTGCCGTCGTCGTCCATCCCGTTGTCGCTCCGCACGACGCCGTTGGCCCGGTGGTTCTCGATCCAGTAGTACCCGTCGTTGTGCGGGTGCAGTTCCCACTGGAAGTAGCTGTCCGAGCTCGGCGGCCCCTCCGGCGGCTTGTTGACCTGTACCTTTTCGAGGGACTGCCGCATCCACAGACTCACCCCGGTGTTGAAAAACGTGTACGGCACATTCGACTTCAAGTCGATCATCGTCGCCCCTGTCCACGGAGACCACCAGAGCGCGGCCCCTCGCACCGAGCATGGCCTGGCCGCCACCGGCACTGGGCCCCTCGCCACACCCGAAGCGAACCAGGCCACCCATCCGGCCGCCCGAGCGCGGCCCGTTCCACGGACTCGACCCGGGAGCCCCGCCTCACAACCCCAACTCATCAAGGGCAGCCTGCTGCTCGACCGGCAACGCATCCCGCCTCGAGCGCATGTTGCTGCGCCACACCCCGAGCTTCACCACGACGGTCTCGGGCTGCTCCTGGTCCCCGCCGCCGGCGTCCTCGAGGACCAGGTGCTCGACATGGCTACGGGGAACCTTCAGGTGGCCCTCCCGGGCGAGGTACTGGCGGGCGGCGGCCAGGCCCCGCTCGAAGGACCCCCCGCGCCCGCCGGAAGGCTTCCTCGCCGCCGGCACCGCAACACCGCCGGCCTCGGGCCCGGCAGGCTCCCGCACGGCCTCCACGGCGCCCTGTACGGCCTCAGGTGCCGCCTGGAGTGGTCCGATGCCCAGATCCGCGAGCAACCCGCGCTGCGCCTCGGTGAGGTGCTTCCAGCCGTGCCGCTGCCGGAGCAGCCACGTCCCGACATCGACGCCGGCGACGGTGACGCCGGGGAGGATGTCGTCGGGGTCGGCGCCGCCGTCGACGCACTGCTGCACCCCGGCGTAGTTCCTCTGCCACTCCACGGGCCAGGCCGGGTTCCAGAACGGGTCGATCGCCGCCAGCTGCTCGCTGCGCCGCCTTGTCCGGGCCGCGTCCTTGCCGAGGCCGCCGGGTCGTCGGAGGTTGGCCAGGAGCATCCCTACCGGGCGGTCGAGGATGGTGGCCGACCTCGGGGCTGCCAGGGTGCCGTACTCGCCGTGGTAGGCGCGTAGGACGTCGAGGGTCTCCTCCCACGCGAGTTCGCGTTCGTCCCAGACCATGCCGAGCGCCTCGAGGCGGCGGGCGCGGTTCCCGTTCATCTGGCCGGCCTGGAAGACCTTCCGCTGATCCGCCAGCCACTGCCCCAGCGGAAACGCTCCCTCCCGGTGCGAGAACGGCACCCTGCTGTGGCCGACCCGCTTCCGGTAGGCGCGCAGGGACTCGAAGCCGCGGCCCCAGTCCTGGCGTTCGGTGTCGATGACGTTGTACGCGATCCACTCCGCGACCGCCGCCGGATCTCGCTTCGAGGAGAACCGGAGCAAGAGCCGACCCTCTTCCTCACCATCCTCCGGCGGGACGCCGATGTCGGCCGTCGGCGACGTAGAGTTCGTGTTCGTCTGCGGAATCGCCAGCCACTCGATAGCCTGCTCATCATGTGCGCGCAGCCCTTCAAGGACCTTCACAAGGGGCTTGTACGAGGCGGAAGAGAACATGTCGTCGGGCTGTTCACCCGGTGCCAGGAACACCGGGACGATAAGCGAGGCGAGCTTACCCTCACCCGGCTTCTGTCGCAGAGCACGCCCGATGGCCTGGACGATATCGACTGGCGATCCCTTCGGATCCAAAAGAGCCACGGAATCCACCGCGCGAATGTCGACGCCTTCCCCGAGGACGCGGCAGTTCGAGAGGATCGCGAGCCCGGCGCGGGTGCCGAATTCCCCGAGCACCGTTCGGCGGTGGTCGGCCTCGTGCTCGCCCTTCAACCACCCCGACCAGACCCTCGCCGGGTACCGCTCAGGCTCCACGGCGTGCAGCTTCTTGCCCACCGCCGGCAGTCCGGTAGCGAAGGCTTCGGCCTCGACGGTCCGGTGGTGGAAGGTGATCATCGTCTTCAGATCGTGCTCACGGGCCGTCTTCAGCATCGCCGCCTGGAGCGCCCCGAGCCGAAGGCCGCGGATCTTCTCCTCGCGCTTCTCCGGTCCGTAGAGCTGGTCGGGCGGCAGCTGGGGGTCGACGAGTTCGACGACGATGATCTGGTAGCGCGCGAGCAAGCCGCGGGCCACACCCGAGGCCAGGTTCATGCGGTAGACGACCGGCCCGAAGACGGCCTCGTCATCCATGCTCGCCGCCATCTCCTCCGGCAGCGGGTCCCGCAGCGGCTCGGTGGGCGGGCGCTCCTGCCAGATGCGGGGCGTCGCCGTCAGGTACAGCCGCCGCAGCGCCGGCAGCAGCTTGTTGTCGTGGACGTCCGCCCACGCCTTCCCCATCGACCCGGACGTGCGGTGCGCCTCGTCGACCACCACCAGGTCGAACCGGTCCATCGGGAGCCCGTAGGAGCCCTCGAACGCCTCCACCAGGACCGGCAGAGACGAGTAGGTGGCATAGACGGTCACCGGGCCGGAGCCGTGCCACAGCGCCAACTGCGGGGCGCTCGTGGTCGCCCGCACCCCGCGACCCCAGAGCACCGGGTCGTCCTGGAGCGAGCAGACCGCGACCGCCGGGCCCTTGTGGCCGGCCGCCTGCCACGCGGCGACCGTCTGGGTCAGCAGATCCAGCGTCGGCACCAGAACCAGCACCCGGCCATTCCGTGCTACCTTTCGTGCCGTGAAAGCGGCCACCATCGTCTTTCCCGAACCGCACGGCATCACCACCGTCGCACGCAATCCCGCCGCCGGAATCCGCATTCCCGGCGGAATATCCAGCGCCCGCGCCCCGGCCTCTACCGCCTCAATTTGATGATCCCGGAGCTTAAAAGGCGTCGTCGCCATTTCATCTCTCCCGACAGAGAACCGAAACACTGAAGACCACAGACACCCTCCCCGCACGCTCAACCGGGAGGCAGTCACGATCCCTGAGTCTACACAGATGCATCCCGCCTCATGTAGAGCTTGATGCACTGTGACGCATGTCACGCGAACAGCGTGATGGATTGCCAGCACCTGGGGTGGTCAGCGCACTTGACGCCCCGAGAAGGCCAGTCGACCGGGCCGCGCGCCCTCGCTCGTCAACCCGACGCCACACGGAATCCATCCGATCGAGACCAGCCGTGCGGCTCCACCCGCGCGCCGGTTCGCCGGGCCTGTCGACCGTCCCAAATCCCGGCACCTGCCTGGGATTCCTGTAGTTACACAGGCTGCATCATCCCGCGATGCAGCCACCCCCTCCCCACCGCAGGTGCCGCTTTTCCGCCGGAGCGGAGCGGAGGCGGGATTCGCGCGAAGCGTGAATCCGACTGCGTGTCGGGATTTCCGCGAAGCGGGAATCCGTTGCCTCGCGCGAAGCGCGGGGTCCCGTCCGCGAAGCGGACGGTCCTACAAGCGCGCGCAGCGCGCTTGTACCCGCTCCGCGGG
>NZ_BAAGPR010000026.1:0-79081 GCF_054783955.1 Streptomyces mayteni
CGGCGGGCCGCCGGCGGTGGTCGCCGGCCGGCTGGTCCGGGGGTGCGGGCGGGCCCCGCGCGCCCTGGAGATCGCCGGGCGCGCCTGGGGGTTCGGCGGACCCACGGCGCTGGCCACGGTCGGCGGCGGGCGGGAGGCGGCGCCCGACGGGCCCGAACTCCGGCGGGCCGGGGAGCTGCTGGCCGCCGCCTGGGCCGACGAGGGGTCACGCCCGGCGCTGCGGCGCGCCGGCGCCCACTGGACCGTGGTCGGCGAGGGCGTACAGCTGCGGCTCGGCCCCGACGGCCGCTGGTGGCCCTACCGGAGGCGGGCCGGGCACTGGTGGCCTGCGGGGGCGGGAGAGCGGGACCCGGCGGCGGCGTTGGCCGTGGCCCGCGCGGGCACTGCCGACGACGCCGTCGGCGGCCGGCCGGCCGCCGACTGACCGTCAGGCCAGGTCTTCGAGCACCGCGTAGTAGCCGCCGCGCTGGCCGGCGGCGGTGGGATGGTACGAGTCGCCGACGGGCAGGGTCAGGCTGTGCAGCCAGGAGTCCGTCGAGCAGATCTCGTGGCCGGTGAAGGCCGGTCGCACGTCGCCGTAGGTGAAGCCGTGGTCGGCGGCGCGCTTGCCGATCACCTCGCTGAGGTTGTCGGCGGCGCCGTTGACGGCCACCCTGGACTCCTCGCTGATGCCGAACACGCAGGTGCCGTTCAGCCGGTAGAGGCGCGGGTAACCGAGCACCACGACCTCGGCGTTGGGGGCCCGGTCGCGGATCGCCCGGTAGGTGGTGTCGAGTTGGCCGGGCAGTGTGTCGCTGATGTAGGCGTTGGCGGTCGCCACGGCGGCGAGGCAGGCGCTGGTGCCGGAGAGCACGCAGGTCTGCATGGTGGCGCCGAAGCCGGCGTCGTTGCCGCCGATGCTCACGGTCACCAGGGTGGTGTCGGCGTCGAGCGGGCCGAGTTGGTCCTCGACGACGTCTCCGGTGCGGGCGCCGGCGCAGGCCGTGAAGTCGAAGGAGTCGGCGGAGTTGGCTGCCGCCCAGAGCTCCGGGTAGGCGACGGCGCTGCGTCGGCAGTCGCCGCTCGCGTCGTCGTAGGAGCCGGCTCCGGCCCCCGAGGAGTAGGAGTCGCCGAGCGCGACGTAGGAAGTGCCGGCGGCCGCCGAGGGGTCCTGGGCGGTGGCTGCGGGGGCGAGCGCGGTGACGCCGATGACGAGGACCGCGGTGGCGGCCGTCGTCGCCAGGTGGCGAAGTCTCATGGCGGCTCCCTGTGGGGTACCGGTGCGTCGTCGGTCTACCAGCGCACTACCCCCACCAAGTTGTGCTCATGCCAAGGGTGTTACCGACGATCAACAGACCAGATGCACGCGACGCGAGGGGGCGCCCCGGTCGGGCGACGCGCCCCGCGCACCCGCCGGCTGCACGCGCCGGACTTTCCCCAGGGGTTGTCGAAAGCCCACGCGCCGTTCTAGCGTGATCGAACACGGTCGCACGGATTCCAACACCGCCGGCCAGGTCGCCGTCGACCACCACCCCGCCAGAGGAGACGCATGCCCATCCGGCCAGTTGACGACGGGTTGCCCTACTACGAGAGCCCCTCCCCCGGCACCGGCGCCCTGCCCGCCCGCGCCTGGTACGCCGACTCCGACGCCGCCCGCCTCTCGCTCGACGGCGCCTGGGCCTTCCGGCTCTCCGCCACCGCCGAGGGCGCCGACACCGGTTTCGTCGCGGACGACGCCGACACCTCGGGCTGGTCCGAGGTGTCCGTGCCCGGGCACTGGGTGCTCCAGGGCCACGGCGCGCCGGCCTACACGAACGTGAAGTACCCCTTCCCCGTCGACCCGCCGCGGGTGCCCACCGAGAACCCGACCGGCGACCACCGCCGGGTCTTCGACCTGCCGGCCGACTGGCCGGCCGACGGCGAGACCGTGCTGCGCTTCGACGGCGTCGAGTCCTGCGCCCGGGTCTGGCTCAACGGGCGGGAGCTCGGCAGCTTCCAGGGCAGCCGGCTGCCGCACGAGTTCGCCGTCGGCCCGCTGCTGCGGCCGCGCGGCAACGTGCTGGCCGTCCGGGTGCACCAGTGGTCGGCCGGCAGCTACCTGGAGGACCAGGACATGTGGTGGCTGCCCGGCATCTTCCGGGAGGTCACCCTGCTGCACCGGCCGGCGCTCGCCCCCGCCGACTTCTTCGTGCACGCCGGCTACGACCACGCCTCCGGGCTCGGCACGCTGCGGGTGGAGTCCGACCAGCCGGGGCGGGTCACCGTCCCCGAGCTCGGCCTCGACCTCGCCACCGGCGAGGAGGCCACCGTCGCCGTCGAACCCTGGAGCGCCGAGACCCCGCGCCTGTACGGCGGCGAGCTGGCCACCGAGGGCGAGCGGATCCCGCTGCGGATCGGCTTCCGCACCGTGGGCGTCACGGACGGCGTGTTCCGCGCCAACGGCCGGCGCGTGCTGTTCCGCGGCGTCAACCGGCACGAGTTCCACCCCGAGCACGGCCGGGCGGTCGACCTGGAGACCATGCGGCAGGACGTCCTGCTGATGAAGCGGCACAACATCAACGCCGTGCGCACCAGCCACTATCCGCCGCACCCGGCCTTCCTGGACCTGTGCGACGAGTACGGCCTCTGGGTCATCGACGAGTGCGACCTGGAGACCCACGGCTTCGGCGAGCTCGGTTGGCGCCGCAACCCCGTGGCCGACGAGAGCTTCACGCCGGCCCTGGTCGACCGCGCCCGCCGGATGGTCGAGCGGGACAAGAACCACCCCTCGGTGGTGATCTGGTCGCTGGGCAACGAGTCGGGCTCGGGAGCCGGCCTCGGCGCCATGGCCGAGTGGATCCGGGAGCGCGACCCGTCGCGGGCCCTGCACTACGAGCACGACCACGACTTCCCGCACAGCGACTTCTTCTCCCGGATGTACGCCTCGCACGAGGAGGTCGAGCGGATAGGCCGCCGCGAGGAGGAGCCGCTGTCCGACCCCGAGTTGGACGCCCACCGCCGCTCGCTGCCGTTCCTGCTCTGCGAGTACGGGCACGCCATGGGCAACGGCCCCGGCGGGCTCGCCGACTACCAGCGGCTGTTCGAGACCTACGAGCGGACCCAGGGCGGCTTCGTCTGGGAGTGGATCGACCACGGGCTGCCGAAGCGCACCCCGGACGGCCGGGCCTACTTCGGCTACGGCGGCGACTTCGGCGAGGAGCTGCACGACGGCAACTTCGTCTGTGACGGGTTGCTCTTCCCCGACCGCACCCCCTCGCCCGGACTGATCGAGTTCAAGAAGGTCATCGAGCCGGTCCGGATCACCGGCGACGCCGGCGCCGACACGGTCACCGTCGTCAACGGCCACGACGTCGCCGGCCTCGACCACCTCGCCTTCACGTGGGCCTACGAGGTCGAGGGCGAGGCCGTGGCGAGCGGGAAGCTCGCCGTGCCGCCGCTCGCCGCCGGCGAGTCGGCCGCGGTCAGGCTCCCGGCGGCCCCGGCCGACGCCCCGGCGGGCGAGGCCGTCTGGACGGTGCGCGCCGTGCTCGCCGCGGACACCGCCTGGGCGCCCGCCGGCCACGAGGTGGCCTGGGGGCAGTTGACCGCCGTGGCGGCGCCGCGCCGCTCCCCCGCCGGGCCAGCCGCCGCCCCCGACCGCGCCGCGGACGCCATCCGGCTCGGCCCGGGCCGCTTCGACCCGGCCACCGGCGCGCTCCTCGGGATCGGCGGCCTCGCGCTGTCCCAGGGGCCGCGGCTCGACGTGTGGCGGGCTCCCACCGACAACGACCTGGGGGCCTCCTGGCAGCCGCAGTCCCGCTTCGGCGTGATCTGGCGTCAGCTCGGCCTCCACCGGATGCGGCACCGGATCGACGCGGTGGAGGCCGCCGAGGACGCGCTGCTCGTCCGTACCCGGGTGGCGCCCGCGGCCACCGACCTGGCGCTGCTCACCGACTACCGCTGGACGGCCACCGGGGACGAGCTGCGGCTCACGGTCTCCGTGACCCCGGAGGGCGACTGGCCCTGCCCGCTGGCCAGGCTCGGCCTGCTGCTCGGCGTGCCGGCCGGCCTCGGGCACGCCGAGTGGTTCGGCGGCGGCCCGGGCGAGGCCTACCCGGACACCACGCGGGCCGCCGCGCTCGGCCGCTACCGGATGTCGGTGGACGCGTTGCAGACGCCCTACGTCCGGCCCCAGGAGAACGGCGCCCGCGCGGACGTGCGCTGGGCCGAGCTGCGCGACGCGGCCGGGGCCGGCCTGCGGATCACGGCCGACCCGGCGCCGTTCTGGTTCACCGCCCGCCGTTGGAGCAGCGAGCAGTTGGACGCCGCCGAGCACACCACGGACCTGGCGCCGGGCGACACCGTCTGGGTCAACCTGGACCACGGCCAGCACGGCATCGGCAGCCAGTCCTGTGGTCCAGGACCGCTGCGGAAGTACTACCTCGACGTGGCGCCGGCGGAGTTCTCGCTGGTGTTCACCGAGCTGTCGGCCGGCTAGATCCTGTCCTGTCGGTCTTGTCGGATCAGGCCGCGGCGTCAGACGCGGTGCTCCCCCAGACTTCGTCCGGGTGGGGGTGCCCCCTGCACGGAGTGCTCGGGGGAGTGCCCCCATTCGCTTCGCGCAAGGCGGAGTATCGCAGCTCATACTTGGCCGTATTCGCGCGATGCGACAACGCGGCGAGGTGCCGTGTTTGGGGGCACCTCCCAGGCCGCCAGGCCTGGGGGAGTCGCGGCCCCGGCAAGATCGGCAGGACAGGGCCTCACAGCTCGGGTCGGGCCCGCCGGTGCGCCGGCGGGCCCGACCTGGCTCAGCCCTTGACGCCCACGCCGCAGTAGAAGCCGAGGCCGCGCAGCATCGGGTCGTCGGGGACGGGGGCCTCAGGGGCCCAGAACGGCGGCTGCACCAGGCCGGGTTCGAGCAGCTCGAAGCCGTCGTAGAAGGCGGCGACCCGCTCGCGCGGCCGCAGCGTCACGCCGGCGGTGGCGTTCTTGTAGACGTCCCGCACGGCGGCCAGCTGCTCGGCGTCGTGGAAGTCGGTGGTGCCGTGGCTGAGCACCAGGTGGCTGCCGGGCGGCAGGGCGTCGGTCAGGGTGCGCACGATGCCGACCGGGTCCTCGGCGTCGTCGATGAAGTGCAGGATCGCCACCAGCAGCAGCGCGACCGGCTGGTCGAAGTCGATGAGGTCGGCGACCGCCGGGTGGCGCAGCAGCGCCTCGGGGTCGCGCAGATCGGCGAGGACGAACCCGGCGTTGCCGTCGTTGGTGAGCTTGGCGCCGGCGTAGGCGGAGACGATCGGGTCGTTGTCGACGTAGGCGATCCGCACGTCGGGCGCCAGGCTCCTGGCCACCTCGTGGGTGTTGGGCGAGGTGGGGATGCCGGTGCCGATGTCGATGATCTGCCGGACCCCGCGGGCCACCACGGCCCGGGTGGCGCGGTGCATGAAGGACCGGTTCTCCCGCGCGGCCAGCCTGATGTCGGGCAGCAGCCTGATGACCGCCTCGGCGGCGGTGCGGTCGACCTCGTAGTTGTCCTGACCCCCCAGGTAGTAGTCGTACATCCGGGCCGGGTGCGGCCGGCTGGTGTCTATCTCTTCGGCGGAAAAGCCCTCTTCGCCCACACCGTGCTCCGTGTCGTCGGGTGTCGTCTCGTCCCCCCAGCCGCGGTGCCCGCACCCCCCGTGCGCGGACACCGCGGCTCATCTCCCACCGGTGATCACACCAGCAGGAAGTCGGCCTCGCCGGACTTCACGCCCTCGATGAACCGCTCGATCTCGTGCCGCGAGCAGATCAACGCCGGCCCGTCCGGGTCGGTTGACTGGCGGAGGGCCACCCGGCCGTCCCCCAGCAGCATCGCTTCCACACAGCTGCCACCGTTCCCCCCGCTCCAGGGCTTCCGCCAACCGTCCCCGCCGAGTTGGGTGGCGGGCATGCCGTTGTAAATGCGATCCATGGTTCAGATCTCCTTGCGAATCTCACCGAGGATGGCCTCAGTGCGGTGCACCGGCGCGGCTTGCGCGCACATCCGGTCCAGCGCCTCCCGGAAGGCCGAGACGTCGTCGCGCTGGTCGAAGTAGTGGGCCCCGACCAGGCTCTCCGCGCACGCGACGTCGGGCAGCTCGGGCAGCGGGAACCGGAACAGGTGGAACGGCCCGTACATCGCGGGGTGCAGACCGGCGGAGAACGTCATGACCTGGAGCCGCACCTGCGGGTTGGCGGCCGTCTCGATCAGCCGGGCGACCTGGGCGCGCATCACGTGGGGGCGGCCGATGGGGCGGCGCAGCACCGTCTCGTCGACCACGATCCACAGCAGCGGCGGCCGGGCCCTGGACAGCACCTCCTGACGGGCCAGCCGCAGCGCCACCAGGCGCTCGATCTCGGTGGCCGGCGCGTGCGGCATGCCGGCGCGCAGCACGGCGGTGGCGTAGGCCTCCGTCTGCAACAGGCCGGGGACGTAGTGGGGTTCGTAGGCGCGGATCTGGTCGGCCTCGGACTCGAGGCTGACGAAGGCGCTGAACCAGTCGGGCAGGACGTCGCGGTAGCGGTGCCACCAGCCGGGCTGGTTCGCCTCCCTGACCAGGACCAGGAAGCGGTCGATCTCGTCCTGCTCGGTCAGGCCGTAGATCCGCAGCAGCTTCTCGACGTACGGCACCTTGAGGCCGACCTGGGCCTTCTCCATCCGGCGGACGGTGGCGTGGGTGACGTCCAGGGCGCGGGCCGCCTGCTCGAAGGAGAGGCCGGCCGTCTCGCGCAGGTCCTGGAGGCGCTTGCCGAGCACGAGCCGGAGCGCGGTGGCCGCCCCGCTCGCCTGTCCACCCAACACCCGGGCCACCCCTCCAACTACCGCCGTCGCCAAGGAAGTCTGCCACGCGTGCGGCGAACGCAACAGAGTGATACCAACTCTTCTGTAATTTGCAGGATGCCTCTTGCCGGATGAGAGGCGCACCCGCACAGTAGGACGGTGGCTTCCTACTCGCGCGCCCAGTCCGTGGAGCGCCATGACAGCGCCGCGCTGCCGCGCGGCCACGTCCGGTTCCACCTGCCGGCCGTCGAGACCTCGCCGGCCGAGGCGCGAAGACGCACCCGCCACCAACTCCTCGAGTGGCACACGCCGCTGGAGATCTGCGACAACGCCCAGTTGGTCATCTCGGAGCTGGTGACCAACGCGCTGCGGCACACCGACAGCGACTCGGTGGGATGCGAGCTCGAGCTCCTCGGCGGCCTGCTGCGGGTGGCGGTCGCCAGCGAGGGCCGCGGCCCTCGCCACACGCCGACCGTCGCCGGCCCGCAGGACGAGGGCGGGCGCGGGCTGCTGCTGGTCTGCGCGCTGGCGAGCGTCTGGGGCGTGCGCCCCCGCGACGCCGGCCGGGGCCACGTCGTCTGGGCCGACCTGCCGCTGGCGCCGGCCGCCTGACGACACCCGCCGGGCGACCGGCGCGTCACCCCCTCAGGCCGCTCGGATGAGGTCGGTCGAGGCCATCGCGCGCAGGTGACGGAAGCCGCCGGCAGCGATGAGCAGTGCGAGCACCCCGCAGGACACGGTGAAGGCATAGCCCCAGCGGGCCCCGTGCGCCTCGATGACCAGGCCGGCCACCAGTACGCCGAGCGCCTTGCCGAGCCCGACGGCGGTGGACATCCAGGTCATGCCCTCGGTCAGGCTCTCGGCCGGCACCCCCTCGCGCACCAGGCTGTAGGCGGCGATCACGGTGGGCGCGATCAGGAAGCCGGAGAAGACGGAGAACGCCCACAGCGCGCCCACCCCCGGCATGGCCCACAGCGGGCCGATGCCGGCCACCACCGCCGTCAGGGCCAGCAGGAAGCGGCGGTCGAGCGAGAGCCGCCAGTGCCGCGCGCCGTACCAGAGTCCCCCCACCGCGCTGCCCAGGGCGTAGGTGGCCATGACCGCGCCGACCATCCAGGCGCTGCCGTACTCGTCCACGAACGCGATGGTGCTCAGCTCCCAGCCGGCGAACATCCCGGCGACGCAGAGGTAGGCGGCGCACATCAGCCGCAGCCCCGGCACCGCGAGGGCCCGGCCGCCGCCGGTGCGGGCGGCGAGCACGGGGGGCTCGGTGCGCCGCTGGGCGGCCAGCAGCAGGCCGCCGACGAGGCCGAAGACGGAGACGGCGAGCACCCCGGCTGACGGGTGGAGCAGGACGACGGCCGAGACCAGCAGCGGCCCCACGACGAAGATCATCTCGTCGAGGACCGACTCGAAGGAGTACGAGGACCGCAGCAGCGTGCCGCTGGGATCGCCCCCGGCCAGGTGGCTCCAGCGGGCGCGCACCATGGCGCCGACCGGCGGCATCGAGGCGCCGAAGAGCGCGCCGGTGACGAACAGCAGCCAGACCGGCGCGTCCAGCTGCGCGGTGAGGACGAAGAGGGCTCCGGCCGCGCCGAAGACCAGCGCCACCGGGCGCAGCACCCTTCGTTGGCCGAGGCGGTCGATGGCATAGCCGAGTTGGGGGACGAGGAAGGCGAAGCAGAGCGCGCCGGCGGCCGAGACGGCGCCGGCCGTCGCGTAGCTGCCGGTCACGTCGGTGACCAGGAAGACGGTGGCCAGCGAGAGCATGGCGATCGGCATCCGGCCGATCAGGCTCGCCGTGACAAAACCTCCGACCCCAGGTACGCGGAAAATGTCCCGATATATCCGCAACCCCGCGGAAGATGGCTCCATATCGAGTGATCATGCCCGTCGCCCCGCCGCGACGACATGGGGTTTTGCGCCGCTCACGGGGCCCCGCCGGACGGTGGCGACGGCCACCCGCACGACGGCTTTACCCTTCCTTTAAGCTCGCTTTGGTTCTCTTTACCGAAGCAAGCGGCTGAAGCCGACCCAAGACCGGAGGAACAGTGGACGTCTCGTTTGGCATGTGGGCGCTCACCGTGGTGGTGCTCTGCGCACTCATCGCGGTGGACTTCTTCTTCGGGCGGAAGCCCCATGAGGTGTCCATGAAGGAAGCCGGCACCTGGACCATCATCTGGGTGCTCCTGGCCGTTCTGTTCGGCCTCGGGCTGATGGCCCTCGAGGGCGGCACGCCCTCCGGCGAGTTCTTCGCCGGCTACATCACCGAGAAGTCGTTGAGCGTGGACAACCTCTTCGTCTTCGTGCTGATCATGACCAAGTTCGCGGTGCCCGCGCAGTACCAGGCCCGGGTACTGCTGATCGGCGTGCTGATCGCGCTGGTGCTGCGCGCCGCCTTCATCGCGGCGGGCGCGGCGATGATCTCGACCTTCTCCTGGGTCTTCTACATCTTCGGCGCCTTCCTCATCTGGACGGCCTGGAAGTTGGTCAAGGAGGCCCGCAGCGACGAGGAGGAAGAGGAGTACGAAGAGAACCGTTTCCTCAAGATGGTCGAGCGCCGGTTCCCGGCCACCGACCAGTACCACGGCACCAAGCTCTTCATCCGGGAGAACGGCCGCCGGCTGATCACCCCGATGCTGGTGGTGATGCTGGCGATCGGCAGCACGGACATCCTGTTCGCGCTCGACTCCATCCCGGCCATCTTCGGCCTGACCGACGACGCCTACATCGTCTTCACGGCCAACGCCTTCGCGCTGATGGGCCTGCGCCAGCTCTACTTCCTGATCGGCGGCCTGCTGCAGAAGCTGGTCCACCTCTCCTACGGCCTGTCCATCATCCTCGGCTTCATCGGCGTCAAGCTCGTGCTGCACGCGCTGCACGAGTCGGGCGTCCACGTGCCGGAGATCAGCACCATGGTCTCGCTCGGCGTCATCGTCACGGTGCTCACGGTGACCACCATCACCAGCCTCTACGCCTCGTCCCGAGCCAAGAACGCCGAGGAGCGGAAGTCGGAGGAGAGCAAGAGCACCTCGTCGTGACGTGAGCCGCCCGGTCTTCGGTACCGTGGCGGACCGAACACCCCGGGGCCCTGGAACACCAGGGCCCCGGGGAGCGTTGTATCTGACGTCATGCGCCACACCACGGTGTGGACGGGAGGAAGCCCATGAGCAGGGAGTCCGCCGGCCAGGAAGAGCCGCACGGCGGCGATCCGGAGCGCGAGGAGTGGGACGACCTCGTGCTCGACGAGAGCTTTGTGCGCGAGGCCGAGGTCAAGGAGCCCTCGGCGCGGACCCGGATGCTCAACGAGCGGTGGAAGCGCGAGGCGCCGACGCCGCAGCCCTGGCGCTCCGACGAGCCACCGGCGGGCTGGATATTCGGCTCGGGCCGGCGGCGGCAGCGCCCCAGGCGTTCGGGCAAACGCCGCTGGTTCCGCAGGAAGGGCAAGGACGACGGCGGAGAGTGAGGTGAAGCGCACCTCACGGGACATCCGCACCGCCAACCGCTACCGCCTGCTTCGGCAGGCCATCGCCGACTCACCGGTGTCCCGGCCCGCGCTGGCCGAGGCCACCGGCCTCAGCCTGGCCACGGTGGCCACCCTGGTCGGCGAGCTGGTGGAGGCCGGCATGCTGGTCGAGGCCGGCTTCGAGGACTCGGGGGGCGGCCGACCGCGTGGCCTGCTCGCCGTCAACCCGGGCGGCGGCGCGCTGATCGGCGTCGACGTCGCCGAGACCTATGTGCACGTCGAGGTCGTCGACCTCGCGTTGCGGGTGCTGGGCCGCGCCCACGAGGAGCTGGCCCCCGAGGACGGCGCCCCGGCCCGGCTGGTGCGCCGCATCGCCGGCGCCGTGCGGGCCGCCACCGAGCGGGCGGCGGCCGAGGGGCCCGTGCTCGGCGCCGGGATCAGCATGCCGGGAATGGTGGACCGGGAGGGCGGGGTCTCCGTCTTCGCGGCCAACTGGGACTGGCGCGAGGTGCCGCTGCTCGCCCTGCTCGCCGAGCACGTGCCCCACCGGCTCTACCTCGACAACCCGATGCGCGCCTGCATGGTCGCCGAGCTGTGGTTCGGCGCCGCGCGCGGCCGGGAGGACGCCGTGGTCGTCAACCTCGGCACCGGCGTCGGCACCGGCCTGGCCATCGGCGGCGCCCTGCACCGCGGGATCTCCAACAGCGCCGGCGAGTGGGGCCACACGACGCTGGTGCTCGACGGCCGGCCCTGCCACTGCGGCCGCCGCGGCTGTGTCGAGACCTATGTCGGCGCCCCCGGCATCATGCGCACCCTCCACGAGCTCGATCCCGGCAGCCCGCTGCTCGTCGGGGACGACCAGACCGCCACCGTCGCGGCGTTGGCCGACGCCCTCGACCGGGGCGACCCAACCGCCGCGGCGGTGCTGCGGCGGACCGCCGACTGCCTCGGCGCCGCCGTCGGGGACCTGGTGAACCTGCTCGACCCCGAGGTGATCGTGCTGACCGGCTGGGTCACCCGGCGGCTCGGCGACCGGCTGCTCGACGCGGTGCGCACCGCCGTCGCCGCCCACGCGCTGCCGCGCCCCTCGGCGGGCGCGGAGATCGTGCTCAGCCCGATCGGCGCCAATCCGGTGAGCCTGGGCGCCGCCACCTTCGCCCTGGAGGGTGCGCTCAGCTCGAACGGGCGGGCCAGGGGCTGACGTTCGCCCCGCCGGTAGGGTGCCGGCACGGACACCGTCGAACACCGCAGCGAGGGAGGCCGCCGTGGAGCCGTCGTCCGCCAGCACGTTCCGGCCGCACGCGCTGGACACCGGCCCACCGGCCGGGGATCGGCGGCCACCGCTGCTGCTGGTGCACGGCTGGGGCGGCGACGCCGGGGACTGGGCGCCGCTGCTCCCGCTGCTCGCGCCCCACCACCGGGTGCTGGCGCCCGACCTGCCAGGGCACGGCCGCACCCCGGCCAGTCCTGGCCGCCACACGCCACGCGCGGTGGCCGCCGACCTGGCCGACTGGCTGCGCGCCGCGGGCACCGGCCACGTGGTCGCCGTGGGGCACTCGATGGGCGGCCAGGTGGTCACGGCGCTGGCGGTAGAACACCCGGAACTGGTGCGCTCCGTGGTGCCCGTCGCCGCCGCCTACGGCGGGGACGCGGACGAGATCCGCCGGCTGCCCGCCGAGCAGGCGGCGCTGCGCCGCGAGGGCGCGGCCTGGGCGGTCGGCTTCGTGCGCCGCGCGTTCACCGCGACCAGCCCGCCAGGGCTGCGGGAGCGGCAGGAGCGGCTGATGGCCGCGATGGACCCCGAGGTGCTGCTCGACTACCGGGAGGCCATGTACCTGACGCCCGACGCCTTCGGGCCCCGCCCGGCGGCCGAGGCGTATCTGCGCCGCCGGCGCCAGCCCACCCTCGCCGTGCACAACTCCCCCGCGGCGGCCGCCTGGGAGCGTGGCACGCTGCGCGACCCGCGCTCCCGCGTGGTGCTCCTCGAGGGGCTCGGCCACTACCTGCACGCGGAGCGCCCGGCCGAGCTGGCCGCGCTGCTCCTCGCCTGGTCCGAGGCCGCATAGCGACGGCTGCCGCCGGACCGGCCCTGGCGGAGGCGCCGGGCGGCGCCTATGCTCGCCCCATGCGACCCGTCCACCGCAACGCCGTCATCTCGCCGCCGGTCGCCCCCTGAGGGCGCGCGGCATCTGACACTCTCGCCTGGCCGGCCTCCCGCCCGCCCGGCTCCCCGGTCCGCCCGCGGCTCCGCCGTGCCCGGCCGGTTCTCGGCGCGCCCTCCCGCTGATCTCCCCCGACGGATCTCACCGGAGTTGGACGCGTCTGCCCATGAACACCCCATCCCCCCGCCCTTCCCGCGCGCCCTCGTCGCGCCCCTCCCCCGCCGCCGAGCCCGCCGCCTCCCGGCGTGACACCGCGGGCCCACTGCTCGTCCTGGTCGCCAGCACCCTGTGGGGCACCACGGGCACGGTGGCCAGCCTCGCCCCCGCCGGCGCCTCGTCGCTGTCCATCGGCGCCGCCACCATGGGCTTCGGTGGACTGCTGACGGTCGCCATCGCCGGCCGGAGCCCGCTCGCCGTGCTGCGCGGCGGCGCCGCGGCGCCACTTCAGGCCCTGCTCGGCGCGCTCGGCGTGGTCGTCTACCCCCTGGCTTTCTACACCTCGATGGCCTGGGCCGGGGTGGCCGTCGGCACGGTGATCAGCATCGGCAGCGCCCCGGTGTTCGCGGCGCTGCTCGAACGGCTGCTGGACGGCGTCCGGTTGACCCGGCGCTGGCTGACGGCCACCGGGGCGGCCGCCGTCGGCTGCGCGGTGCTGGTGCTCGCCGCGGACGACGGCGCCGCCGGCGACCGGGCGCCGGCCGGGGTGGCGCTCGGCCTGCTGGCCGGCGCGGGGTACGCCGGCTACACCTACTGCGCGGCGGGGATCATCCGGCGCGGCCACCCCTCGCGCGGCGCGATGGGCGCCATGTTCGGCCTGGCGGCCCTGGTGCTGCTGCCGGTGTTCGCGGTCACCGGCGGGCCGCTGACCGGCAGCGGGCGCGGCCTCGCGGTCATCGCCTATCTGGCGCTGATACCGATGTGCCTGGCGTACGTGCTGTTCGGCGCCGGGCTCGTCCGGGTGACGGCCAGCACCGCGACCACCCTGACGCTCTTCGAGCCGGTGGTGGCCGCGGTGCTCGGCGTGCTGGTGGTCGGCGAGCGGCTGGGCGGAGTGGCCTGGGCCGGGGTCGGCCTGGTCGTCGCGGGGCTGCTGGTCCTGACGGTCAGGAGGCGCTGACGCCGGGCCGCCGGCCGGCCCCGCGATCCGGCCGTCGACTCAGACCGTGGTCCGCCGGAACTGCTGGTGGGCCGCGGTCGTCGAGCAGGTGTACTGGATCAGCCGGGCGCCGTCGGCGGTCGACCCGTCGGAGACGTCGAGGCACAGGCCGCTGTGCCGGGCGGCGATCCTGACGTGTCCATCGCCGGTGTCCGTCAGCCGCCACTGCTGCTCGGCGCCCCCGCCGCAGGCGGCCTGCACCACCGCGGCCCCGGCGGCCGTCGAGCCGCCCGAGACGGCGAGGCAGAGCGAGCTGTGCCTGGTGACCAGCTGGACGTGGCCGCCGCCGGCGTCACGCGGCCAGAACCGCTGGTTGCCGCCGCCGTTGCAGGGATACTGGGCCAACTCCTGCCCGATGGCGTGCGACTGGCTCGGGATGTCCAGGCACCTGCCCGAGTGCCTGGCGGTCAGCGTCTGGTAGGGGCCGCCGCCGGCGCGCACCGTGCCCGCGGCCGCGTCGATGGTCAGCTCGGGCGCCCAACTCATGCCCAGCGACCGGCTGTCGGGGAAGGTGAGCGGCAGCCAGACATAGCGTGAGTCGTTGACCCGGCCGCCGAAGGAGTTGCCCCAGCGGTCGCCGAGATACAGGTACGAGCTGCCCGCGGTGCCCTGGATCTGGAGGACGAAGGCCGTCTGCGAGCCGAAGGCCGTGGAGTCGCCGACGTCGCGCATCGCGCTCCAACCACCTGCCAGACTGGTCGAGGTGGCGTACTGCTGCTGGTTGGGGGACCAGCCGGTGGCACCCGAGGTGAGCATGAAGTAGACGCCGTCGCGCTTGAAGAGCGCGGGCGCCTCGCGGTGGCCGCCGGGCCACGGGTTGGCCACCAGGCTCTCGACGGCCGTGTAGTCGGCGGTCAGCCGGTAGATGTGCAGGTCGTAGTTCTCGCGGGCGGCGGAGACCATGTAGCCGGTGCCGTCGTCGTCCACGAAGGCGGTGATGTCCCGCGACATGTGGCCGAGCGGCCGGAAGCTGCCCCGCCAGGTGTAGTCGCCGTCCACGGTGTCGGAGACGGCGACGGCGGCCCTGGCCTCGCTGTAGTCCGTGGCGCTCTCCTTGTGCATCCACATCACGAACTGCCCGGTCATCCGGTTGTAGACGACCTTGGGGCGCTCGATGTTGGCGGACTGGAGCTCCGGGTGGGTGCTCTGGGTCAGCACATGGTTGCGGAACTCCCAGTTCCGCAGGTCGGTCGAGCGGTAGGCGGAGACGTGGCGGAACGCGTTGCTGTCCACCTGCCGGTTCTCGCCGAACCAGTAGTAGTACTGCCCCACTTTGAGCACGCTGCCGCCGTGGGCGTGCACGGGATCGCCGTTGGGGTCGGTGAACTGGGTGCCGTTGAGCACGGTGACCGGCGCGGCGTGGGCCGGCGGGGCGGTCGACAGGGGGGCGAGCAGGCCGAGGACGAGCGCCGTCACGAGCGTCCAGAGGGTGCGCAGCACACGCGGAGTTGGCATGCGCACAACGCTAGGAGGCGGCTCGGCGAAGGGCAGTCCCCCGGCGGCGCCGACAACTTTCGAAAGCGTTCGCCACCCGGTGAACGACGGTCGGTGGCAACGGACTTCACAGTCGTGCGACCCACCCCTAACTTAGGAAGCGCTTGCTATCGGGGCGGCGGCGCGCCGGGCCGACGCCGGAGCTCGAAACTTTCACGGCACTCGCGAAGCGGCACAGGGCGAAAGGGGAGATCCCATGGTCCGTCCCTCAGGCGCCGGTGGTCCCACCCTGGCCGTGGTCGCCAGGGAGGCCGGCGTCTCCGTCCCCACCGCGTCCAAGGTGGCCAACGGCCGGGAGGACGTGGCGCCGGAGACCCGCCGGCGGGTCACCGAGGTGCTCGACCGGCTCGGCTACGTGCGCCGGCCGCGGTTCGCCGCCGACCGGCCGCCGGCCCTGATCGACCTGGTGGTGCACCGGCTCGACGCGCCCTGGTCGGGCGCGGTGCTGCACGGCGTGGAGGAGGCGGCGCACGACGCGGGCATCGGGGTGGTGGTCTCGGCCGCCCTGGTCAGGACCCGCGGCGGGCGCCCGGAGCGCGGCTGGCTCGACAAGCTGGGAGCCCGCGGCACGGCGGGGGTGCTGTTCAACCTCGCGGAGCTCAACGCCACCCAGTACTCCTGGCTGGAACAGCACCGGATCCCCTATGTGATGATCGACCCGGTGCTCGATCCGCCGCCCGGCGTGCCCTCGGTCGGCGCGACCAACTGGCAGGGCGGGGTCAGCGCCACGGAGCACCTGATCGGCCTCGGGCACCGGCGGATCGCGGTGATCGGCGGCTACCGCCGCAAGATGTGCAGCGACGCCAGGATCGCCGGCTTCCGCTCGGCGATGGCGGCCGCCGGGCTGCGGGTGCCGCCCGAGTTCGTGCGTCACGGCGACTTCGACGAGGTGGTGGCGCACCGGCGGACGGTCGAGCTGTTGGCGTTGCCGAAACCGCCAACCGCCGTGTTCGCCTGCTCGGACCAGATGGCGCTCGGGGTGTGCCAGGCCGCGCGCGAGCACGGCCTCCGGGTGCCGGCCGACGTCAGCGTGGTGGGCTTCGACGACCTGCCGCAGGCCCGCTGGTCGACCCCGGCGCTGACGACGGTGCGGCAGCCGCTCGCGGAGATGGCCGCGACGGCGCTGCGGCTGCTGCGCCGGATGATGGACGGCGACCGGCCGGAGGGCGTGCGCACCGAGCTGTCCACCCGGCTCGTGGTGCGGGAGAGCACCGCTCCGCCGGCCTGAGCGGCCGGCGGAGCGGGCTGGTGGCGTGGGCCGGCCGCGGGGACCGGGGTCAGCCGCGGACGCCGAGCAGGTGGTCCATCGCCAGCTGGTCGAGCGCCTCGAAGGCCATGCCGCGCGCGGCGGCGGCGTCCACGTCGAACTCCTCGAACGCGGAGCGGTCGGCGAGCAGCGTGGCGGCGGTCTCGCCGGACTTAAGGGTGGGCGTGGCCAGTTGGTCGAGCCGGGCGGCGCGCAGCGCCTCCTGGACGGCCGGGTCGGCGCGGAACGTCGCGGCGCGCTCCCGCAGGATCAGGTAGTTCCGCATGCAGCCGGCCGCGGAGGCCCAGACGCCGTCGAAGTCCTCGGTGCGCGGCGGCTTGAAGTCGAAGTGCCGCGGGCCCTGGTAGCCGGCCGTCTCCAGCAGGTCGACCAGCCAGAAGGCGGACCGCAGGTCGCCGGCGCCGAAGCGCAGGTCCTGGTCGTACTTGATGCCGTTCTGCCCGTTGAGGTCGATGTGGAAGAGCTTGCCGGCCCACAGCGCCTGGGCGATCCCGTGCGGGAAGTTGAGCCCGGCCATCTGCTCGTGGCCGACCTCCGGGTTGACGCCGAAGAGCTCGGGCCGCTCGAGCCGCTCGATGAAGGCGAGGGCGTGGCCCACGGTCGGCAGCAGGATGTCGCCGCGCGGCTCGTTGGGCTTCGGCTCCAGCGCGAAGCGCAGGTCGTAGCCCTGCTCGACCACGTAGTCGGCCAGCAGGTCGAAGGCCTCCTTGAAGCGGTCGAGCGCGGCGCGCACGTCCTTGGCGCCGCCGGACTCGGCGCCCTCCCGGCCGCCCCAGGCCACGAAGGTCTCGGCGCCGAGCTCGGCGGCCAGGTCGATGTTGCGCAGCGTCTTGCGCAGCGCGTAACGCCGCACGTCGCGGTCGTTCGCGGTGAAGGCGCCGTCCTTGAAGACGGGGTGGGTGAAGAGGTTGGTGGTGACCATCGGGACGATGATCCCGGTGGCGTCCAGGGCATCGCGGAAGCGCTTGATGTGGCCCTCGCGCTTGGTCGCCGAGGAGCCGAAGGGGATCAGGTCGTCGTCGTGGAAGGTGACGCCCCAGGCACCGAGGTCGGCGAGCCGGTTGACGGACTCCACCGGGTCCAGGGCCGGGCGGGTGGCCTCGCCGAACGGGTCGCGGCCCTGCCAGCCCACGGTCCACAGGCCGAAACTGAACTTGTCGTCAGGGGTGGGTTCGTATGACATGGCGGCTCCTCGGCTCCCCAGTATTTCGTCATGGCCGTTAACAAATTAGTATGCACTGGCCCGTGGTGGAAGCCCCCACCCGGCATTGGCCCCGCTCGCCCATCCGCACATCGACCCGCACTCCCGACCCGCAGAGAGGACCGCGCTCATGGCGGCACCGGACGGACCCCTCGTCATCGGCGTGGACAGCTCCACGCAGTCCACCAAGGCGCTGGTCGTGGACAGCGCGACCGGTTCCGTGGTGGCACGCGGCCAGGCACCACACGTGGTGACGGCCGAGCACGACAGCGACCCCGAGCAGTGGTGGCGGGCGCTCACGGACGCGCTGGCACAGTGCGGCCCGGCCGCCGGCGAGGCCGCGGCGATCGCGGTGGCCGGACAGCAGCACGGCCTGGTGACGCTGGACGCGGACGGCCGGCCGGTACGCAACGCGCTGCTGTGGAACGACACCCGCTCGGCGCCCCAGCGGAAGCGGCTGATCGACGAACTCGGCGGCCAGGACGGCTGGGCCGAGCGGGTCGGCAGCGTGCCGCCGGCCTCGTTCACGGTCACCAAGTGGGCGTGGCTGCGGGAGCACGAGCCGGCCGCGGCGGACGCCACCCGCGCGGTGCGGCTCCCCCACGACTACCTCACCGGCAAGCTCACCGGTCAGGAGGTGCGCGGCGGCACCACCGACCGCGGCGACGCCTCGGGCAGCGGCTGGTGGTCAAGCGCGACCGAGTCCTACGACGAGGAGATCCTGGCCCACGTCGGCCTCGACCCGGCGCTGCTGCCCCGGGTGGTGGCCGCCGGCGAGGCGGCCGGCACCACCCGGGCGGGGCTGCCGCTGCCCGAGGGCATCCTGGTCGCCGCCGGCACCGGCGACAACATGGCCGGGGCCCTCGGGCTCGGCCTGGTGCCCGGCCGCCCGGCGCTCAGCCTGGGCACCTCGGGCACCGTCTACGCGGTCAGCGAGCGCCGTCCGACCGACGCCAGCGGCATCGTCGCCGGCTTCGCCGACGCCTGGCGCGGCTGGCTGCCGCTGGCCTGCACCCTCAACTGCACCCAGGCCGTGGACCGGATCGCCACCCTGCTCGGCCTCGACCGGGAGGCCGTGGCGCCGGGCGGCGAGGCCGTGGTGCTCCCGTTCCTCGACGGCGAGCGCACCCCCGACCTGCCCTACGCCTCGGGGCTCCTGCACGGGCTGCGGCACGACACCTCGGGCGGGCAGCTGCTCCAGGCCGCCTACGACGGCGCGGTCTTCGCGCTGCTGCGCGCCCTCGACTCGGTGCTCGACGACGACGCCGACCCCGCCGAGCCGATCGTGCTGATCGGCGGCGGCGCCCGGGGCACCGCCTGGCGGGAGACGGTCCGCCGGCTCTCCGGCCGCGCGGTGCGGGTGCCGGTGGCCGACGAGCTGGTGGCGCTGGGCGCCGCCGCGCAGGCCGCCGGGCTGCTGCTCGGCCGCGAGCCGGCGGCCGTGGCCAGGGGCTGGGACACCGCGGCCGGCCCGGCGTTCGAGCCGGTCGAGCGGGACGAGGCGGCGCTCGCCAGGCTGGCCGCGACGCTGACCGACGCCGACGCGCTGCTCCGGCGCCGCTGAAGGGTTCCGAGGATCCGCGATGACCAAGCCCGCTCCCCAGTCGCAGTCCGAGATGCGGCAGCGCAACCTCTCCCGGGTGCTGCACGCCCTGGCGGCCGAGGGGCCGCTCTCCCGGGCGGAGGTGGCCGCCAGGATCGGGCTGACCAGGGCCGCCGTCTCCACCCTGGTGGACGAGCTGTCGCGCGGCGGCCTGCTGGTCGAACGGGG
Source organism: Streptomyces mayteni (assembly GCF_054783955.1). Lineage (NCBI taxonomy): Bacteria > Bacillati > Actinomycetota > Actinomycetes > Kitasatosporales > Streptomycetaceae > Streptomyces > Streptomyces mayteni. The sequence goes on from NZ_BAAGPR010000026.1 coordinate 19,275, forward strand.
ACCAGGCCGGTCGGGCGCGGTGGGCCGGCCGGGCACCGGGCTGCTGCTCACCGACCGGGGCCCGTGCGGGATCGGGGCGGAGATCGGCGTCGACCACCTGGCGGTGGCCGTGATGGACCTGCGGGGTCGGGTGCGGATCCGGCTCGGCCAGGAGACCCGCAACCAGGGCGCCGAGCCCGCCGCCGTGCTGGCCACCCTGACCGGCATGCTGCGGGCCGCGGCGCGCGACGCCGCCGGGGCCGGGCTGCGTCCCACGGGGCTCACCGTCGCCGTGCCCGGGCTGCTCGCCCGCGATCCGGGCTCCGGCCGGTCCAGGCTGCTGATGGCGCCCAACCTCGGCTGGCGGGACACCGATCTGGCGGCGGGGCTGCCCACCGACCTGGGCCCGGTCACCGTCGAGAACGAGGCCAACCTCGGCGCGCTTGCCGAGCTGTGGTCGGCGGGCGAGGCCGGGGTCCCCGACAGCTTCGTGCACGTGTCGGCGGAGATCGGGATCGGCGCCGCCGTGGTGGTGGAGGGGCGACTGCTGCGCGGCGCCCACGGGTTCGCGGGCGAGCTGGGCCACGTCCCGGTGCGTCCCGAGGGTCGCCCCTGCTCCTGCGGCGGCCGCGGCTGCCTGGAGACCTACGCGGGTGAGGAGGCGGTGTTGCGGGCGGCCGGCCTCGAACCGGGCCCCGGGGTGCGGCTCGGCGCGCTCGCGGCCCGGTGCGAGGCGGGCGACCAGGGCGCGCTGCGGGCCGTGCGGCAGGCCGGGACCGCCCTGGGCATCGCGCTGTCCGGCGCGGTCAACCTGCTCGATCCACGGCAGGTGGTGGTCGGCGGCGCGCTGGCCAGGCTGGCGCCCTGGCTGCTGGCGCCGGTGAGCCGGGAGCTGGCCCGCCGCACCAGCGTGGCGACCGGCGGGCGCAGCACGCCGGTGCCGGTGACCGCCTCGCCGCTCGGCCCCGACGGGCCGCTGCTCGGCGCCGCCGGGTTCACGGTACGCGCCGCGCTCGACGAACCCGCCCGGCTGCTGCACGGCTGACGGGACGTCGGTGACGGCCGAACGGCCGGCAATCCCCTCGGGGCTGTTTTTCATCACATCGGGCGAAAACCAGTCGACCGTCCGGCGCGTCGCACGCCCGGCGCGCACGATCACTGCGTGAACGTCGCGCAGCGCACCCGCCTCGCCGGGGCCGGCGCCGCCGTGCTGCTGGCCACCGCCGGCATAGCCGGGGCCGCCGCGCCCGCGGTCGCGGCCGGCCGGGCGGTTCCCGCGTCCTTCCCCGGCTGCCCGCCGGCGGCCGAGGGCGCGGCTCCCCGGCACGGCATCTGCCTCTGCGTCTGGCTTCCGTTACCGCCGTGGTGGCCGCCGGGCTGCCCCACCCCGCCACCGCCGGAGCCCACCCCCACGCCGAGCCCGGCCCCGTCCCCCACGCCGTCGGAGCCGTCGACGCCCCCGCCGACCTCACCCCCGTCCCCCACTCCCGAGCCGACCCCGGCGCCGCCGCCCACCACCGCGCCGCCGGCGGCGGAGTCCCCCGCCCCACCGCCGGCCCCGGCGCCCGCCGAGTCGGATGCGCCGGCCCCACCCACGGCCGAGCCGCCCCCCGCCGAGCCGGAACCGGAGCCTGAACCGGAGCCCGAGCCCGAGCCGGCGGTCGCCTCGCCCTCCCCCACGGCCCTGTCGCCCGCGGCCGGCCTGCGGCTGCCGGTCGACGGCGAACCCCCGGACCCGGGCGGCTCGTTGGTCACCCGCACCCTGCTCGTCCTCGCCCCCGCGGTGCTCGCCGCCGCCGCGCTCAGGCCCCGCTCGCGCGGCGGCGCCGCCCGTTCCCGTTCCCACCCCACCTGAGGAGGCCCGCGTGTCCGAATGGCTGGCCCTCGTCCTGATCATCCTCGCGACCTGCGGGGCCGTCTTCCTGTTCGCCGTCATCCGGCAGCGCCGGGCCGGCACCACCGACGACCCCTCCCAGACCCCCGACGTCATCGAGTACATGACGATGATGCTGGGCGTCGTCTACGCGATCGTGCTCGGCCTCGCCATCGCCGGCGTCTGGGAGGCGCGCGGCTCGGCCGAGGACTGGGTGCGGCAGGAGGCGCAGGCGCTGCACGAGATGGACCAGCGGGCCGGGGTCTTCCCGCCCGAGGTGCGGGACGAGATACGAGCCGACATCACCGGCTACGTCGACTACGTGCTGGAGGACGAGTGGCCGCTCCTGGTGGATCACGGCGAACTCGGGGCCGAGGGCGACGTGTTGTTGCGCGAGATGCGGGAGCTGATCACCGGCAGGGAGCCGACCACGGTCCGCGAGACCGAGTCGTACCAGGGGATGATCGACCAGCTGGCCAGGGTGGACGAGGCCCGCGTCGGGCGCGCCCAGAGTGCCGAGCCGACCATGCCGCTCGCGGTGTGGATCGGGCTGATCAGCGGGGCGGTCGCGGTGATCGGCATGGTCTTCGTGCTGCAGATCCGGCGGTCCGGCCGGGAGCTGCTGCTGGCCGGGATGTTCACCGCGATGATCGCCTTCCTGCTCTTCCTGGTCTACCACTTCGACGCCCCCTACTCCCGCGGCCTGAACGACGTCACCGAGTCCTACACCCGGCACTTCCCCGAGGCCGGCGGCGCCTCCTGAGCCCGCGCCACGGATCACCGTGTACCCACCACCTAGCATGAGGCGAATGAGCGCTCTCCCCCCGGGCCCTGCTTCCACCTCGGCGGCGTCGGCGGCGTCAGCGGCGTCGGCCCGCGAGTTGGTCACCGCGCTGGCCGGGGACCGGTTCACCGAGCTGCCCCACCGGCCGACGGCCGACCACCTGGCGGCGGACGGCGACGGGCCCATCGGCTGGCCCGGCTACGGCGCCGCGCGGGCCGCCGCCGGCCGGCGCACCGGTGAGTCGGAGGCCGTGGTCTGCGGCGTCGGGCGGGTGGGCGACACCGAGGCGGTGCTGATCGCCTTCGAGTTCGGCTTCCTCGGCGGTTCGATCGGCCGGGCGGCCGGCGAGCGGATCGCCGGCGCCCTGATCACCGCCCGCGAACTCGGCCTCCCCGTCGTCTCGCTGCTCGCCAGCGGTGGCAGCCGGATCCAGGAGGGCATGTTCGCGCTCGCGCAACTCCAGGGCGTCGCCACCCAGTTGGTGCGGCTGCGGGCGGCCGGGCTGCCGCACCTCGCCGTGCTGGTAGGCCCGGTCACGGGCGGCGGCTGGGTGACGCTGGGGGCCGGCGCCGACGTCAGGCTGGCGCTGCCCGGCACCCAGGTGGGCTTCGCCGGGGCCCGGGTCAGGCCGGCCGACGCCGACCCCGCCGCGTACACGGCGGAGGCGCAGGCGGCGCTCGGCCAGATCGACGCGCTGGTGGCGCCCGCCGACCGCGGCGCCGTCGCCGCCCGCTGGCTCACGCTGCTGACCACCCCGGCGGCCGGCCCCGCCGCGCCGCCCCGGGCGCTGCGCGCGACCGAGCCGCCGGAGAGCGGCTGGGCGGCCGTCGAGTCGGCGCGGCATCGGGACCGGCCCCGGGCCGAGGCGTACCTCGGGGCCTACTTCACGGAGCGGGTGGAACTCGGCTGCCCCGATCCCGGGCTGCTGTGCGGCTTCGGCCGGCACCGCGGCCGCGCCGTCGGCTACGTCGCGCAGCGCGGCACGGCCACCACGCCGGCGGGCTTCCGGGCCGCGACCCGGCTGTTCCGGCTGGCCGACCGACTCTCCGTCCCGGTGTTGACCCTGGTGGACACGCCGGGCGCGGCCAACGGCGCCGAGGCGGAGCGGGACGGGGTGGGCGCCGCGATCGCCGAGTCGATCCTGGCGGTGGCGGCGGCCACCATCCCGGTGACCAGCCTGATCATCGGCGAGGGCGGCTCGGGCGGCGCGGTGGCCCTCACCGCGCCTGGCCGCACCTGGGTCACCCCGGACAGCTACTACTCGGTGGTGGCGCCCGAGGCGGCGCTCGGGCTCCTCAGGCGGGGCCCGGAGCTGATCAGGGCCACGGCGGACGAGCTGCGGCTGCGGCCCAGCGATCTGGTGGAGCTCGGCGTGGCCCGCGGCATCGTGCCGGTCAGGCGGCCGGAGAGCGGCGATCAGCCGGCGGCGGGGGTGAGTCCGGCCAGCCGGGCGAGCCGGCGGTAGGAGTCGCGGCGGCCCGGGTGGCCGTCGCCGAACGTCAGCAGCAGCTCGTCCGCGCCGGTTCGGGCGATGAGCCGGCCCAGGGTCTCGGTCATCTGCCGCTCGTCGCCGTGCAGTTGGCCGGCCCGCGCCTGGTCGAACAGGCGCTGCTCGCGCTCCGTCATCCGACGGGCCGCCACCCGGTGCGGTGCTTCGAGTGGCGGGAAGACGCCTCTGGTGCGGGAGTAGACGGTGGCCCAGGCCTCCGGGAGTTGGAGCTTCGCGGCCTCCTCCGCGGTGCCGGCGACGACGGCGTTGACCGCCAGCACCACGTAGGGCCGGTCGCCGTGCGGGCCAGGGGTGAACTCGGCGCGGTAGCGGTCGACGGCGGCGAGCATCCGGTCCTCGTCGCTGAGGTACGCCATCACCAGCGGCAGCCCGTGCGCGGCCGCGATGCCGGCGCCCTCCCCCACGGCGAGCACGAAGGCGGGCACCCGCAGCCCCGTCGCGGGTGGCGCGGCCAGCGGCGCCGTGCCGTCGAAGTACGCGAGCAGCTCGGCCAGTCGCTCGCCGAACCGGTCGGCGTCCGCCTTGTCGGCGCCGAGCGCGCGCCGCACGTCGGCGGTGAAGCCGACGGAGCGGCCCAGACCCATGTCGATCCGCCCGGGGAACAGCGCCTCGAGCACGCCGAACTGCTCGGCCACCACCAGCGGTCGGTGGTTGGGCAGCATCACGCCGCCGGTGCCGACCCGGATCCGCCGGGTGGCGGCGGCGACGGCCGCCGCCAGCACGGTGGGCGCCGAGCCGGCGACGCCGGGCACCGCGTGGTGTTCCGCCACCCAGAACCTGTGGTAGCCGAGGGCCTCCGCCCGTTGGGCGAAGCCCACGGTCTCGCGCAGTGCCTCAGCCGGGAGTCGTCCTTCGCCGATCAGCGCCCGGTCGAGGATCGACCAGCGCACCGACCGCAGTCGTGCCGCGTTGTCCACTCCTGTTCCAACCGCCAAGGCGGCGGAAGATTCCCACGCCCGACGTCAGCCACCCGTGGTCGGGAACTCGGTCACCCGGTCGCACCACCGGTGGAGCAGCACCCGGTCGTGTCCGACGGCGAGCAGCGCGGCGCCGTGTTCGCGGCGGTACTCCTCGACGACGGCGACCAGCGCGGCGGTGGTGGAGGCGTCGAGCATGGCCGTCATCTCGTCGCAGACCAGCAGCCGGGGGCCGAGCAGCAGGGCGCGGGCGACGCAGGCACGCTGCAACTGGCCGTCGCTGACCTCGTGCGGCCGGCGGCGCAGCAGGCTCGCGCCGAGACCGGTGGCCTCGGCGAGCTCGGCGGCGCGGCCGGCGAGCACGGTGCTCCTGCCGGTCGCGGCGGCCGGCTCGGCGATCAGCTCGCGCAGAGTGAGGCGCGGGTCGGCGGCGAGCCGCGGCTGCTGGAAGACGACGCCCACGCTGGTGCGGAGCGCGCGCGGCGCGCGGAACCGGTAGCTCCGCACGGTCTCGCCGGCCAGCCGCACCGTGCCCGCCTCGGGGCGGTGCAGCAGCGCCGCGACCCGGGCCAGCGTCGACTTGCCGCAGCCGCTCGGGCCGAGCAGTCCGACGGCCTCGCCGTCCGCGACGGCCAGCGAGACGTCGCGGATCACCGGCGCCCGGCGGGCGTATCCGGCGGTGATGCGGCTGAGCTCAAGCATCGGCGCGCTCCGGGGCGTGGTGGCAGGCGACGCCGTCGCTCAGGGCGGGCGGCGTGGCGCAGCGTTCGGTGGCGAGGTGGCAGCGGTCGGCGAAGGCGCAGCCCGCGGGGAGGGCGTCCAACTCGGGGGGCAGCCCGGGGATCGGGGTGAAGGAGCGCTCGGGGAGCGCTTCGAGCAGGCCGTGCGCGTAGGGGTGGCGTGGTCCCGCGGCGCCGAAGAACTCGCGGGCGGGCGCGACCTCGACGAGGCGGCCGGCGTACATCACGGCCACCCGGTCGGCGATCCGTTCGGCGGCCGCCAGGTCGTGGGTGATGACCAGCAGGGCGTGCCCGGCGTCGGCGTGCCGGCGCAGCTCGCCGACGGTGCGGTCGACCAGGTCGCGGTCGAGCCCCGTGGTGGGCTCGTCGGCGATGAGCAGTGGCGCGTCGGCGACCAGCGCGAGGGCGGTGGCGGCGCGCTGGGCGAGGCCGCCGGAGAGCTGGTGCGGGTAGCGGTCGAGGTGGTCGGCGGGGAACGCGGCCCGCGCGGCGGCCGCCTCGGCGGCGCCGCGCAGCGCGACACGCGGCGTGCCGGTCAGCTCGCGTACCGTCTCCTCGAGTTGGGAGCGCACGGACCTGACGGGCGTCAGGTGGGCGGCCGGGCTCTGCGGCACCAGGCCGGCGAGCCGGCCGCGCACCCGCCGGGCCAGCACCTGCTCGCTGGCCGCCAGCAGTTCGACGCCGTCCTCCGTCTCGTCCGGGCCCGTGGCCGGGCGCCGCAGCCGGGCCGTACCGCGGGTGCGGGCGTTGGCGGGCAGCAGGCCGAGCAGGGCGGAGGCGAGCACGGACTTGCCGCAGCCGCTCTCGCCGACCAGGGCCAGGCACTCGCCGGGCGCCAGGTCGAAGGAGACGTCGTTCACGGCGGCCACCTCGCGGCCGCCCGGCATCAGGAACCGCACGGAGAGCCCCCGCACGGTCAGCACGGCGGGCGCCTCGGCCATCTGCCGCTCCCTCCCACTCGTCGCGTCGTCGGTCGTCTCGCCGTTCCGGCCGGCCGGCCCCTGGCCCGTCACAGCACCAGCTCCGAGCGGCGCCGCGGGTTGAGCCGCTCCCGCCAGACGCCCGCGAGGCCGGCGATGGCGAGCGTCGGCAGGACGATGAACAGGCCGGGGAAGAGGGTGGGCCACCAGTCGCCGGTGGCGAGCGAGCCGCGGGCGCCGTTGATCATGGTGCCGAGGCTGGCCTGGTGCGCCGGGATGCCGAGCCCGAGGAACGAGAGCGCGGACTCGTGCCAGATGGCGTGCGGCACCATCAGCACGGCGGCGAGGCCGGCCTGCGGCAGCACCGCGGGCAGCAGGTGCCTGGTGACCACCCGGCGGCGGGATGCGCCGCCTGAGATGGCGGCCTCCACGAACGGCCGGCCGCGCAGCGACAGCACCTCGGCGCGGACGATCCGGGCCGTGGACACCCAGTGGGTGAGCCCCACGGAGGCGACCACCGGCCAGATCCCGGGCCGGAACATCGCCACGATGAAGATGCCCATCAGCAGGTGCGGCACGGCGGTGAAGACGTCCACCGCCCGCATCACGAGCCGGTCGACGCGGCCGCCGAGCGCGCCGGCCAGGCAGCCGACGGCGAGGCCGAGCAGGCTGGCAGCCAGCGCGGCGACGATGCCCACGGTGAGCGAGACCCGCAGCCCGTAGACGCTGCGGAGCAGCACGTCGCGGCCGAGTTCGTCGGTGCCGAAGAGGTGGTCGGCGGAGGGCGGCAGCAGCTTGGCGGTGAGGTCGACGGCCTGTTGGTCGAGCGGGAAGAGCAGGGGCACGAGCAGCGCGGCGAGCGCGGCCGCGGCGGCCAGCGTGGCGGAGGCGGCTACGCGGAGCGTGCGGGTGCCGCGGCGCGGCGCGCCGCGCGCGTGCCAGGTCGGTTCTGTGGTGAGGGCCATGGGGATCACATCTCGTCGTGGTCGACGCGCGGGTCGGCGAGGCCGTACAGGAGGTCGGCGACGAGGTTGCCGGCGAGCACGGCGAGCGCGGACAGCACCGCGAGGGCGGCGAGCAGGGAGAAGTCGGATGAGGTGGCGGCCCGGACGGTGGCGGAGGCGATGCCCGGCCAGCTGAAGACGGTCTCCACCAGCAGGGCGCCGGTGATGAGCTCGGGGACGCGGGTGCCGATCAGGGTGAGCACGGGCAGCAGCCCGGAGCGCAGCGCGTGGCCGCGCAGCACGGTGCCCGCGCGCAGCCCGCGGGCCCTGGCGCCGCGTACCGGGTCCTCGGTGAGCGCGTCGGCGACGCCCTGGCGGGTGTAGAGCACGAACCAGGGCAGCTGGGAGACGGTCAACACGGCGGCCGGCAGCGCGAGATGGCGCAGCAGCGAGCCGGCGGTGACGACGTCGCTGCCCGGGTCGGTGAGGCCGCCTGACGGCAGCACGTCGAGGCGCAGCGCGAACAGCCAGACGGCCAGCAGGGCGATCCAGAACGGCGGCGCGGCCTGCAGGGCGTAGCTGACCGAGGTGATGACGCGGTCGGCGGCGCTGCCCGGCCGGCTGGCGGCCAGCGTGCCGAGGGCGGTGCCGAGCAGCACGGCGGCCACGAACGCGACGGCGCACAGCAGCGCGGACCAGCCGACCCGCTCGCCGATGACCTGGGCGACGGGCTGGTGCAGGGTGTTGGACTGGCCGAGGTCGCCGGTGAGCGCGGCGGTGAGCCAGTGCCACCAGCGTTCGACGAAGGTGCCCTCGGCGGCGAGCGAGGCCCGCAGCTGGTCCAGGGTCTCCTGGGAGACGCCGACGGCGCTGCCGCCCAGGTACTGGCGGACCGGGTCGAAGGGCGAGGCCGCGGCGACGGCGAACATGCCGAGGGTCACCAGGGCCAGCACCGGGACGGCGGCGAGCAGCCGCCGCCCCACGAGCCTGGCCATCGGGGCCCAGGGGAGGGAGCCGGGGACGACGCTCACGCGCGGATCCGCCAGTCCTCCACGTCCCACCACGGCCCGTGGCCGAGGCCGTGGTCGTGGGGTTCCGGCTGGGTGGTGACGCCGTCCCAGTGGTCGGCCATCACGTAGACGTGGTCGATGTGGGTGAGGAAGGTGTAGCCGGGGTCGTCGGCGAGTTCGCGCTGGACCCGGTCGTAGGCGGCCTGCCGCTCGTCCTGGTCGGCGGTGCGGCGGGCCAGGTCGAGCTGCTCGTCCACCTCGGGGTCGTCGTACTGGCCCATGTTGTTCCAGCCGTCGCCGGCGAGCTCGGAGTAGAGCAGGCCGTAGAGGTCGAAGTCGGGGTCGGCGGGGTTGCCGCCGCCGGAGAGCACGGCGTCCTCGGTGAGCCGTCCCTCGATGACCTCCCAGGAGCCCGACTCGACGGTGATGTCGACGCCGATCTCGCCGGCGTCGGTGGCGTAGGCGAGGGCGTGCTCCTGGCGGAGCCGGTCGCCGGCCGGGTACCAGAGGGTGAACGCGGCGCGCTGTCCGTCGCGTCGCCGGACGCCGTCGTCGCCGAGGGTCCAGCCGGCCTCGTCGAGGAGGCGGCCGGCGGCCTCCGGGTCGTAGGGGCGCTCGGTGCCCTCGGCGAACCAGGGGCTGGTGACCGGGATGGGGCCGTAGGCGGCGTGGCCGGCGCCCATCAGGACGCTGTCTACCATCAACTCCCGGTTGACGGCGAGGTCGAGGGCGCGGCGGATGTCGCGGTCGCCGGTGACGGGGTTGCCGGACGGCAGGGTGACGGCGCGGAAGTCGGCGCTCTCGGCCTCGTGGGTGACCACGCCCTCGGCGTCGGCGAAGCCCTCGGCGAGGTTGGGCGGCAGCACGGCGGCGTCCAGGTCGCCGGAGCGCAGCCGGGTGGCGCGCACGTCGTCGTCGGGGATCACGGCCATGGTGAGCCGCCTGACCTCGGGCTCGCCGCCCCAGTAGTCGGGGTTGGCCTCCAGGGTGATGCGCTCGCCTGGCGTCCAGTCGGTGAGCAGGTAGGGCCCGGTGCCGACCGGCTCGGTGTTGTAGGTGCCGGTGTTGACGTCCTGGTCGCCGGCGGCGGAGGCCGAGGCGATGGGCAGCACGGTGCGGTCGGCGAAGGGGGCGTAGGGGTAGCGGAGGGTGAAGACGACGGTGTGGTCGTCCTCGGCGCTGACGTCCTCGATGGCGTCGAGCTCGTCCTTGTACGGGTAGTTGGTGTCCGGGTCGAGGATGGTCCGGTAGGTGAAGACGACGTCCTCGGCGGTGAGCGGGGCGCCGTCGCTGAACTCGACGTCGTCGCGCAGCCGGTAGGTGTAGGTCAGGCCGTCCTCGCTGACCTCGGGGAGCTCGGTGGCCAGGGCCGGGGTGAGTTGGAGGTCGGCGTCGTGCCGCAACAGCCCGTCGAAGATCTTGGAGTTGCCGTCCTTGCCGTAGCCGAGCAGCGGGCTGAGGCTGTCCGGCTCGGTGGCTATGCCGACGACGAGCGAGTCGTGGGCGGCCTCCGCGTCGTCCCCGCCGGGCGCCGAGCAGGCGGTGACGGCGAACAGCAGGGCCGCCACCACCCCGCCAGCGCCTCGTGTCCATGGCGTGCGGCCAGTCATCGGTCACCCCTGTTGAAGATCTGTCGTTGTTGCGAATCGTGCGCAATTAAAACAGACGGGGTGACATGGCAGGTTCACTTTTCGGAAGCGCCGGGTGAACGATCCCGGGCCGACCTGGTCGACGAGGTGAACACGGTGTGCCCCGCCGGCACCGTCGGGCCCGGGATCCGGGTCGTCAGCCGCCCAGCGCCTGCCCGGGCAGGCCGCGCTCGGCCAGCCAGCGCAGCTGCTCGCGGGCCTGGGACGCCCGGCCGCCGGCGTGGTCGCCGAACTGCCAGACGCTGATCTCCTTCTCGCCCGCGTAGCGGTTGTAGGCGGCGTAGACGGTGGACGGCGGGCAGACCGGGTCCATCAGGCCCACGCTGAACAGCGCGGGCGCGGCGGCCCGGGTGGCGAAGTGCTGGCCGTCGAAGTAGTTGAGGGTGCGGAACGCGTTCTCCACCTGGTCGCGCTGGTGGATCCCCAGATAGTGCACCAGCTCCGGGTAGGGGCCGGCGGAGGCGATGTCGGCGGCCCGCCGGTAGTGGCAGAGGAACGGCACGTCGACCAGCGCGCCGGCCACCGCGTCGCCGACCAGGCCGGCCGTCGCCAGCGCGAGGCCGCCGCCCTGGCTGCCGCCGGCCACGATCACCCGCGCCGGATCGACGGCCGGGTGCTCCCGGATCGCGTCCACGGCGCGCACGCAGTCGGTCATCAGCCGCCGGTAGTAGTAGTGCTCGGGGCTCGCTATGCCCCGGGTCATGAAGCCGCCGACGTACTGCGGCGTCGGCACCGCGTCCGGGTCAGGGGTGTCGTGGCCCTGGCCGCGGGAGTCGACGACGAACTGCGCGTACCCCGCGGCGTTCCACAGCAGGTGCTCCAGGTGCAGGCCGCGCCCGCCCGTGTAACCGATGTAGCTGACGACCGTGGGCAGCGGCTCCCGCGCGCCCCTGGGCAGCAGCAGCCAGGCGGCGATCGGCTGTCCTTCCCAGCCGGGGAAGCGCGCGTCGTAGACGTCGACGGAGGCCAGCGGCGAGTCGGTCACCGGCCGGTACTCGGCCGGGGCGCCACCGGCGGCCCGCGCCGTGGCCAGGGTCCGGGCCCAGAAGTCGTCGAAGTCGTCCGGCTCGTCGACCGCGGGCCGGTACTCCCGCAGCGCGTCCAGGGACATGTCGGTGAGCGCCATGCTGTGTGCCCCTCCTCGTAGGTGCCGCGGAGAAGTTACGTCGCGCCGCGCCCCTGGTCAACGCCCCCTTTCGCCGCGGCGCCGGCGCGCGGCACCGGCGCCCCTGGTGAGAATGCGACGGCGCGCGAGCGGGCCGCGCCTGGCGCCCGGTGGTACCCATGGACCATGGACTGGATCGCGGCCCCCGACTACTGGCTGAGCCGCCTCGTGGTCCAGCGCGGCCTGGCCCTGATCTACCTGCTGGCGTTCCTCTCGGCGATCCGCGAGTTCCCCGCGCTCGCCGGCGAGCGCGGCCTCACCCCGGCGCCCGCCTTCCTGCGCGCCGTCCCCTTCCGGTACGCCCCCAGCCTCCTGCGGATCCGCTACTCGGACCGGCTGCTCCTCGCCACCGCCTGGCTCGGCGCCGCGCTCTCCGCCGCGCTGGTCGCCGGCCTCGGCGACCTCGTGCCGCTCTGGGCGACGATGGCGCTGTGGGCGGCGCCCTGGCTGCTCTACCTCTCCATCGTGAACATCGGCCAGGTCTGGTACGCCTTCGGCTGGGAGTCGCTGCTGCTGGAGGCCGGCTTCCTGGCGATCTTCCTCGGCAACGACGACAGCGCCCCGCCCACCGCCGGGCGCTACCTGCTGATCTGGCTGGTCTTCCGCGTCGAACTGGGCGCCGGCCTGATCAAGTGGCGCGGCGACCCCTGCTGGCGCCGGCTGACCTGCCTCTACCACCACCACGAGACCCAGCCCATGCCAGGGCCGCTCAGCTGGTACTTCCACCACCTCCCCCGGCCGCTCCACCGGGTGGAGGCGGCCGCCAACCACGTCGCCCAGCTGCTGGTGCCGTTCTGCCTCTTCCTCCCCCAGCCGGCGGCCAGTTGGGCGGCCGCGGTGGTGATCGTCACCCAGCTCTGGCTCGTGCTCTCCGGGAACTTCGCCTGGCTCAACTGGCTGACGCTGCTCCTCGCCTGCGCGGCCGTCGACGGCGCCCTGGCCGCCCGCTGGATCCCGGTGCTCCCGGCCCCGCCGGCGCACCAACCCGACCCGCCGATCTGGTTCACGACGCTCGTCCTCGCGGCCACGGCCCTGGTCGCCTTCCTCAGCTACCGCCCGGTCCGTAACCTGCTCTCCCCCGGCCAGCAGATGAACCGCAGCTACGACAGCCTGCACCTGGTCAACACCTACGGCGCCTTCGGCACCGTCACCCGGGTCCGCCACGAGATCGTCCTGGAGGGCACCGCGGACCCCTACCCGTCCTCGACCAGCCGGTGGCTCGCGTACGAGTTCCACGGCAAGCCGGGCGACGTGCGCCGCCGCCCGCGCCAGTTCGCCCCCTTCCACCTCCGCCTCGACTGGCTGATGTGGTTCGAGGCCCTGCGCCCCTTCACCCCCAGCCCGTGGCTCCGCCCCCTCCTCCGCCGCCTCCGCGCCGGCGACCCCCGGCTGCTGCGTCTGCTCCGCACCAACCCCTTCCCCGAAGCCCCACCCGCCCACGTCCGCGCCCGCGTGTACCGCTACCGCTTCACCACCCCCCACGAACGCCGCACCACCGGCGACTGGTGGCACCGCACCCCCCTGGGGGACCATCTCCCCCCGTCAGCGCCGTGAGCAAGCACCACCCGAAGTGCGGTATGGTTCTCGTGCGCGGTGATCAGGGAAAACTTCAAGATCACACGGGCACCGGGACGTGGCGCAGCTTGGTAGCGCACCTGACTGGGGGTCAGGGGGTCGTGGGTTCAAATCCCGCCGTCCCGACTTGAGAGGGCCGTTCACGAAACCAGATGTGCGCGGTTGACGAGATCCCGTCCGATCGGAATGATCGGGCGGGATCTTGGCGTTTCCGGGGCTTGTCCGAGGCATTGTCCGAACGCCAAGCTGATCACGGTCGAGGGTACGTGCCCCGTTGATTCAGCGATCGTCGGGCCCGGAGAGCGGCTTGATCTGGGACCACCGCCTAGCTGTGTCGTCGAAGTGTGAGCGGCCGTTCATGCTGTAGGCATGCCTTTTCCTGATGAGTCGGCTTCGGTGACGCTGCTGGACTACCAGCCGCAATGGGCCGTGGACTTCGAGCAGTTGGCCATGACGCTGCGCGGCGCGCTCGGAGATCACGCGTGGTCGATTGATCACGTCGGTTCCACCTCGGTGCCGGGTATGGCCGCCAAGGACTGCGTGGACATCCAGGTCCGTGTTGAGGCGATCGATGAAAGCCGGCAGATCGGGCTGCTCGAGGTGATCGGCTTCCGCTGCCGTTCCGAGCCCTGGAACCGCACCGAGGTCTCGGACGGCCAGGCGTGTCGCAAGTTGGTGTTCGCGCCGCCGGCCGGTGCCCGACCGTGCAATGTCCATCTACGCGAGGAGGGTGGCCCGAATATCCGCTTCGCTCTTCTTTTTCGGGATTACCTGCGTGCCGATGAAGCTGCTCGTCGGTCGTGGGGAGCGTTCAAGAAGCGCTTGGCCCTCAGTGTTCCGGACCTGCTGGACTACGGGCAGATCAAGGCCCCGGCTACGGAGGTGCTGATGACGGCAGCCGAACGCTGGGCGGCCGAAACCGGCTGGCAGCCCGAACCGAGCCCGTTACGAGGCAGGTGACTACTCGGTTCCGTAGGTCTTGTTCCCTTTGGCGCGGGCCAGGCGGTAGGTCTGGGTGCCGGTCTCGATCGGGTGGCGTGGAAGGTCTTGCGGTGATCGTTGGGGCGGCCGGTTCACGCCTGGAACTCGGTGAGATCGATGGTGTGAACGCGCAGCGGATGGGCGTACACCGGGTGTGTCGTCTCTCGCTCGGGCACCATGCCGAGCTTTCGGATGACGTTCTCGGAGGCGTCGTCGCCCACCCGGTTGATGCTGATGACGCGGTCGAGGCCGCGGTCCTGGAGCGCGAACTCCAGCGTGGCGTGGGCGGCTTCGGACGCGTATCCCTGGCCCCAGAACTGTGAACCGAACCGCCAGCCGATCGTCACGGCGGGCAGTACCTCCGGCAGGAACTCGGGCACGGACAGACCCGTGAATCCCGCGAGTTCACCCGAGGCCAACAGCTCGACGGCGAAGAGTCCGAAGCCCTCCTCGTCCCACTCCTCCTCCCACTGCTCGATCGCCTCTGCCGTGTGGTCCAGGTCGCGCACCGAGCCGTCGTCGATCCAGCGCATGACTCGTGGGTCCGCGTTGATGTCCGCCATCGGCGCGAGGTCGTGGTCATACCAGCGACGAAGGAGCAGGCGGGGTGTGCGGATCTCGGTCATGGCGCCCATCCTGCCGAAGGCAAGGACCCCATCGGAAATCCGGCGTCCACCCGGGCTGTCGCTCCGGGACCGCAAGACACCCGGGAGCGCGGCGCCCGGACCGGGGAGTACGTCGTGCGACGCACCGCCGAGGGCATGGGCAGGAGGGACATCACCCGCTGCCTGAAACGGTTCGTCGCCCGCGAGATCTACCGGCACCTGCCTCGGCCAAGGAGCACTGCCGGGCAGCTCCCCCGAGCGGCTTGACGGCCGTCAAGAGCCCGGCCTGGTCGGCTTCCCCTCCGCCTGAGCTGGTACCACTCGCCGGAGAACAACCGGGCCTCTGGGGGTACCTGCCTGCGCGCGTGCGAGGCGCTGGAGCGGGGCGGGGCCTGGCAGCGGGCCAGCGAGGTGGGGTCCAAGGGCTGCGGGGCGAACATGCGGGTCGCGCCGCTCGGCCTGATCCCGGGGCTGAGCATGGAGCAGCGCTCCGGGGCAGCCCAGTTGCAGTCGGGCCTCACCCACGGGCACCCGACGGCGCTCGCCGCCAGCGATCTGACCGCGTACACCGTCCACCTGCTGGTCCAGGGCACGGCCCCGCGGGAGCTGTTGCCGCTGCTGCGCGCCCACGCGGAGGCGAACCGGGCGGTGTACCGGGCCGACTGGCTGGGCGGTCTGGCCGAGCACGCCCAGGATCCGGATCGGATCTCCTTCATCTCCCGTGGCTGGGAGGAGTGCCTGGCCGTCCTGGACCGGGTCGAGGCCGCGCTGCCGGGCGCCGATCCGGACGCCGACCCCTGTCTGGCCACCGGCGAGGGCTGGATCGCCGAGGAGGCGTTCGCCACCGCGCTGTTCTGCTTCCTCCAGCACCCCGACGACCCGCTGGCCGCCGTGCGCCGCGGCGCCTACTCCAGCGGCGACTCCGACTCGATCGCCGCGCTGGCCGGGGCGTTCGCCGGCGCGTGCCACGGGGCGGCGGCCTGGCCGGCGGCATGGGTCGGGGTCATCGAGTACCGCGAGCGGCTGCTGGCGCTCGGAGCGGACTGGGATCGGTAGCCGTCGGGCCGACCGGCGAGCGCTGCCAGGATCGGGGTCGGGGTCGGGGTCGGCGACCGTGTTGACTCTCCCACCGTGTGAGGGGGTCAGCTGGGGAGTGTCGGGCCGGCCGGCGAGTGTCGTGTGACGGAGGCGGCCGGGGCCCGCGCGCTTCTCCCAGCCGCCCGGAAGGAAAGACCCCGCATGCTGTCGTACTCAGGTTCCGGTCCGTACTGCTACGCCCATTCCCTGGCGATGGTCGTCGACCCCGAGGCGCCCGCGCCCGCCGTCATCGAGACGCTCACCGGTTCGGCCTTCGGCTTTCAGCTGATCGCCGGCACGCTGCCGCTGTTCGATCCGTACGGCTGGGATCCGGAGATCGGCCTGGACGCGGCCGTCGCGCTGCTGGGCCTGCGCTGCGACCGGGCCGAGGGCGGCCCCGCCGGGGAGGCGCTCGACCGGCTGCGCGCCGCCTGCGGGGCCGGTCCTGTGTTGGTCGGGCCGGTGGACATGGGGCTGCTGCGGTATCAGCCGGGTACGCCGACACCTGACGGCGGGGACCACTATGTGGTGGTACTGGCGGTGGAGGGCGACACGGTCCTGTTGCACGATCCGGAGGGCCATCCGTTCGCCACGCTGCCAACGGCCGATTTCCTTGCCGCGTGGCGTGCCGAGTCGTCCCCTACGCGGGTGGTGGCTTCGTGATGCGGACCGGGTTCGTTCGCGAGCGCGAGGTGCCGGTGTCCGAGGCGTTGCGGCGGTCGCTGCCGACGGCTCGGGCCTGGCTGGCGGGCCGGGATCTGCCCGTGCCAGCGGGAACGTTGGGCGGGGCCGAAGCGCTGGAGACGGTCGCCGCTCGGGTCGGCACCGGTGGCCTCGGCACCGAAGTCCGCGCGTTGTGGGGCGCGTTCGCGATCCGGGTGGGCGCGCGGCGGCTGAGCGACGCGGCGGTGTGTCTGGCGACGCTCGGCATGACGGAGGCCGCGGCGGTCGCGGCGGAACAGGCCCGGCTGGTCGGCGCGTTGCAGCATCCGACGGTGACCGGGAACGACCAGGCGCTCGCCGCCTGCCTGTTGCGGCTGGCCCCCACCTACGAGCGGCTGCGGAGCGCGCTCGACCGACCGGACGTGCGCCCGTCCTTCGCGGGAGACGATCACCCGGCGGGCGGGAAGCGATCCTGAACGCCCCACCGCAGCCACGAGTTCAGTCGTAGGTCGGGGCCTTGTCTCACTTCGGTGAGACGAGGCCCTCGGGCATTTTCCCGCGCCCTCTCCGCATCACTCGATCGGGTAATTGTATTGGCGCACTTCACTCGCCTAGGCTCCCAAGGAGAAGTCGGTGGGCAGCGTAATGGCGCGGCTCATGTGATGCGCGAACCCTGGACGGGATATTTCTCGCTCCGCTTCGGTGGTTCACGGGGGGTGTAGACGATCCGAATGGGCTATGGAATTGCCAGAACAGTTGATCCCGTTTCTGCTGGTCGCGATCGTGCTGACGGTCATTCCCGGGCCGGATACCGCACTTGGGCTGCGTAACAGTCTGCGCGGCGGAAGCACCGCCATGTGGTGGACCGGGCTCGGCGTGTGCAGCGGGCTTCTGGTGCATGCCGCCGTGTCGACGCTCGGCCTCTCGGCCGTGTTCGCCGCCTCGGCCACCGCGTATGCGCTGCTCAAGCTCGGTGGCGCGGTCTACCTGCTGTGGCTCGGCGCGGTCACGCTCTGGGGCACCTGGGTGCGGGAGGCCGCCCGGGGGGTCCAGGTCGGCACGCCGGGCGGGGCGCTCGGCACCACCACCATCACCCGGGCCACCGCCTTTCGGCAGGGCGTGCTCAACGACCTGCTGAATCCGAAGATCGCGGTGCTCTTCCTGACGCTCCTTCCGCAGTTCATCTCGCCGGGAGAGCCGCGCGTCCGCACGTCGTTGGTGCTCACGCTCGCCTTCGTGGCGGTGGCGCTGCTCTGGTGGCGCCTGACGTCCTCGCTGGTCGGGCTCCTGCACGAATGGCTGGCGCGGCGTCGGGTGCGTATCGCGCTGGAGTGCGTCACGGGTGGGGTGCTCATCGCCCTGGGCGTGCGCGTCACGCTGGAATCGACCTGACGAGTCGACATCTCGTCACCTCGGCCCTCCTTTCCTCTTCGCTTTCTCCCTCGAAATCATCAGGAGAACAGAGATGTCCGAAACCCTGGTGCGCGCGGCATACAGTTCCCCGATTCTCCCGACCTTTCGCTACGGTTCCGTCGCGACGCTGGCCGACGAGCCCGACGGTCTCACATGCAGCGTCGCCGCCGGTGTCGAGTACTTTTCGGGGCTGGCCGAGAATCTGACCGGCTATCCCTCCTTCGAGTTGGCGGCGGCCAGCGTGCGGCTGCGGGAGAACGACGCGCTGCTCGTCCCCGGCGCCTATCCGGAGGTGCGCGGATTCTTCTTCGACCCTGAACTGGCCGCGGTGGACGTGTTCCTGACCACGCTCCCGGACATGGTCCTGGTGGCCTCCGACGGCGGGAGGGCCGAATCGTACGGCAGGCTGTGCCACCAGCCGGCGACGCTCCGGCTCCTCGACCGGATCGACAAGTCGTTCGACGAGGTGCTCCCGGCCTCGTCCAACACGACGGCGGTGCGCGACATCCTCCAGGGCCATCCCGACACCCTCGCCGTCACCAACCGGATCGTCGCCGACCACCACGGGCTCGACGTGGTCCAGGTCCTCGCCAGAGGCACGTCCATGGCCTTCATCGTCTTCGAGCGGAAGCACGAACCGGCTCGCTGAGGGCGCCGCGGGCGATGACTTCGATCTCCTGGACGAGTCTCCTCCTCGTACACCGTGCCGGGCCCGTTCGGGCCCGGGTCCGAGCAGGAACCACCCGTGGCAGGAGACGCGCCCCATGACCGATACGGAGCTGACCGAGGACCGCGGCACAGGGGGCGGGATCTGGCCCTTGATCCGAGGGGAGCGAGCGGCGCTGGCGGCCGATCTCGCGGAGGTGTCCGGCGAGCGGTGGGAGACGCCTTCGCTGTGCGCCGGGCTGTCGGTGCGTGAGGTGCTGGCCCACCTCACCGCGGGGGCGAGTCTCACCCCGGTTCGCTGGCTGGTTGGCGTGATCCGCTGCCGGTTCGACTTCGACAGACAGGTGGCCATGCGGCTGGCCGAGCAGCTCGGTGCGAGCCCGGCCGAGACGCTGGAGCGGTTCCGGCGCGTCGTCCCCAGCAGGACCAAGCCTCCCCTCCCGGCCGTGGCCATGCTGGGCGAGACCATCGTGCACGGCGAGGACATCCGGCGCCCGCTGGGCATTCGCCGCGACCACCCGATCGAGGTGCTCACGCGGGTGGCCGAGTACTACCGGGGATCGGATCTCGTGGTCCTGGCGAAGGGGCGCATACCCGATCTTCGACTCACCGCCACCGACGGCCCCTTCTCGACCGGCTCCGGGCCGCTGGTGTCCGGAACCACCTTGGCGCTCACGATGGCCATGACCGGGCGCGAGACGTTTCTCGACGAGCTGGAGGGCGACGGCGTCGACGTCCTCCGCGAGCGGTGCGCCTCCGCCTGATCCGCCGGGTGGCCAGCCGTGCCGCGCCGGGGGGCGCGGGGACGCGCGGCGGGCCGACTGATGCAATCGACGGTGTGTCCCACCACGGGACAGGACTCCCTGTTCACCGACCTGAGGAAGATCGCCCCGATGAAGATCACCGCCGTGTACGAGGGCGTGGTGCCCATCAGCTCCTCGATCCGCAACGCCTGGATCGACTTCAGCGCGATGGACTGCTCGATCGTCGCGATCGTCAGCGACGTCGTCCGCGACGGCAGGCCCGTCGTCGGCTACGGCTTCAACTCCAACGGCCGCTACAGCGCCGGCGAGATCCTCCGGCGGCGCGTCCTGCCACGGCTGATGGCCGCGGAGCCCGGCAGCCTCCTGGACGAGCGGGGCGAACTCGACCCCGCCAGGGCCTGGGACGTCATGATGCGCAACGAGAAGCCCGGCGGGCACGGCGAACGCTCGGTCGCGGTCGGCGTCGTCGACATGGCGCTGTTCGACCTCGCCGCCAAGATCGCCGGCCAGCCGCTGTACCGGTGGCTGTCGGACCGGCACGGCGACGGCGAGCCCGACGACTCGGTCTTCGTCTACGCCGCCGGCGGCTACTACGCCCCCGGCAAGACCCTCGCCGACCTCGAGGACGAGATGCGGGGCTTCCTCGACCAGGGCTACGACGTCGTCAAGATGAAGATCGGCGGCGCCGACCTCGCCGAGGACCTGCGCCGCATCGAGGCCGTCCTCGACGTGCTCGGCGGTGACGGGTCCCGGTTGGCCGTCGACGTCAACGGCCGCTTCGACCTCGCCACCGCCCTCGCCTACGGCCGGGCCATCGAGCCCTACGGCCTGTTCTGGTACGAGGAGATCGGCGACCCGCTGGACTACCGACTCAACGCCACCATCGCCGAGCACTACGCCGGGCCGATCGCCACCGGCGAGAACCTGTTCTCCCTCCAGGACGCCCGCAACCTGATCCGCTACGGCGGCCTGCGCCCCGACCGCGACATCATCCAGGTCGACCCGGCGCTCAGCTACGGCCTCGTGGAGTACCTGCGCATCCAGCACATGCTGCGCCAGCACGGCTGGTCGTCGCGGCGCTGCGTGCCGCACGGCGGGCACCAGTTCTCCCTGCACATCGCCGCCGCCCTCAAGCTCGGCGGCAACGAGTCCTACCCCGGCGAGTTCCAGCCCACCGGCGGCTTCGCCGACGACGCCGTCGTCGAGCACAGCCGCGTCGGCCTCACCGACACCCCGGGGATCGGCTTCGAGGGCAAGGCCGCCTTTTACCGGGTGCTGCGCGCGCTGCACGACTGACCCGCGTCGCGCGCCGCCGGTACCCGAGCCGCGATGCTGGGCCGGGGGCGGGGGCGGGGGCGCCGGGCGCGGCTATGGCGCGGTGACGATCGGGCGGAGGTCGGTGCCGCCGACGATGCGGCCCGGGCACAGGCCGCGGCCGGAGAGGCCGGAGAGGATCCCGGGGACCGCGTTGACGGTGGTCTGGTAGCCGTCGTGCATCAGGATGATGTCGCCGTTCCGCAGGGTGGACGCGGCCTGGACGATCTGCGCGGTGCTCGCGCCCGCCCAGTCCCGGGAGTCGACGTTCCACAGCACCTCGCCGGTGATGCCCAACTGCCGTGCGGCGTCCCGTACCTGGGCGTTGGTCTCGCCGTACGGCGGCCGGAACAGCGTCGGGGTCTGCCCGGTGGCCTGCCGCAGGAGGTTCTGGGTCCTGGAGATCTCGTCCTGGACGGCGGCCTGTCCGATCTGGGTGAGGTGCGGGTGGGTCCAGGTGTGGTTGCCGATCCACATGCCGGCGGAGACCGTCGACTGCAGCAGGCTCGGGTTCTGTTGCGCCCGCTGGCCCCAGATGAAGAAGGTGGCCCTGGCCCCGCCGGCCCGCAGGGCGTTGAGCAGGGCGGGCGTCGTGGCCGCGTTCGGCCCGTCGTCGAAGGTGAGGCCGACATAGCCGTTCTCGCAGGCGGCCGCTCGGCCGGCGGAGCCGGCCGCGGCGGACGACGGCGGCACGGAGAGCGTGGCGGCGGCCAGCGCCGCCGCGACGACGGCCAGCAGCGCGGGCCGTCCGCGCCGGGGTCCGGCGGCCGAGGCTGCCGGGGGTGTCGAGGACGTCGAGGACTTGCCGGGGTGGTGACGCTTGCGGGTGAGGCCGATCATGTTCCCTCCTCCGGGTGGGCGGCACTGCGCGCCCGGCGGCGACGTCGCGCGCCGTCTCCTGACGGCTCGGCACCGCTCGGGTATCCGCACGGTGTCACGCGCCGGGCGGGCAGGTAAGCCGACGGCTGTCGGAACCGGTCCCCCGGTGTGCCGACAGCCGTTCGCCGGCGGGGGGTCAGACGGTGAGGACGATCTTGCCGCGCGGGTGGCCGTTTCTGAGATGGCCGATGGCGGCGGCCGCCTCCGCCAGCGGGTAGGTGCGGTCGATCACGGGTCTGAGGACGCCTTCGCCGGCCAGCTCGGCCACTCTCAGCAGGTCGGCGCGGCGCGTGACGGCCGTCAGCGCGCGCAGCTTCTGCGGCACCGCCGGACTCAGCAGGGTGGCGCGGAGGTTGCGGTCCAGGCCGCCGAACCACCGTCCGCCGCGCTCGCCCCCGACGATCACCAGGGTGCCGCGGGGCGTCAGGGCCCGGCGCAGCAGGCCGAGTGGGCGGTTGCCGGCGTTGTCGACGATCACGTCCCAGCGGCGTCCTTCGTCGGTGATCTCGTGCCGCGTGTAGTCGATGACGTCGTCGGCGCCCTGGCCTCGCACGTGGTCGACGGCGTCGGGGCCGCTGACGCCCGTGACCCGGGCGCCCCAGGCGGCGGCGAGTTGGACGGCGTAGGTGCCGACCCCGCCGGACGCGCCGATGACCAGCACCGAGCTGCCGGGCTCGGGCCGCGCGCTGCCGGTCAGCGCCTGGAGCACGGTGACGCCGGAGACGGGCAGGGCGGCCGCCTCCTCGAAGCCGAGCCCGGTGGGTTTCGGCACCACCCGGTCGGCCTTGGCCAGGGTGAACTCGGCGTAGGATCCCGCGCAGTTGCCGAAGACCTCGTCGCCGGGTCCGATGCCGGTGACGTCGGGGCCGACCCGCTCCACCACGCCGGCGCCGTCCCACCCGGGCACGGGGTTGCGCGGGCGGCGCACCCCGATCGCGAGGCGCGCCACGCGGGGCAGGCCGTTCGTCAGGTGCCAGACGCTGGGGTCGACGCCCGCCGCGCGGACCCGCAGCAGCACCTCTCCCTTGCCGGGCACCGGCTGGGGAACGTCCCGCAGGGTGAGGACGGTGTCCGCCGGTCCGTAGACGTCCTGGACGATCGCTTTCATGGTCGGGCCCTTCGCCGCAGGTGGTGTTCCGCCGCCGACGGCGGCGGCGTACTCCATTCTTCCGAGTAGGCTGACGCCCCGTCAGTCCCTGGCGGGAACTCGCCCGGCGCCCAGCCGGATCTCCCGGCCCTGCCAGCGCCGCCGCAGCCAGCGGTCGTGACTGGCCAGCACGATCGCGCCCGGGCCTGTGCCGAGCGCCGCCTCCAACTCGTCGCACAGCCGTGGCGAGAGGTGGTTGGTG
Organism: Streptomyces mayteni; assembly: GCF_054783955.1. NCBI lineage: Bacteria > Bacillati > Actinomycetota > Actinomycetes > Kitasatosporales > Streptomycetaceae > Streptomyces > Streptomyces mayteni. The sequence goes on from NZ_BAAGPR010000026.1 coordinate 42,052, forward strand.
GGTTCGTCGAGGAGCAGGAGCTGCGGTGGTCTGGCCACCAGCAGCGCGAGGGCGAGGCGGCGGCGCTGACCGACCGACAGCCGGCCGACCGGCCGGTCCAGGTCCGCGTCGGCCAGCAGGCCGAGCGAGCCGAGCGGCACCGCCTCGGCCAGCTCGGGCCCCAGCGTCAGCTGGTAGGTGGCCCTGGGCGACCGGTCGGGCCGGTCGAACGTGGTGTCCTGGCTGAGGAGGCCCACGGTGAGTCCCGGTCGCCGCCGTAGCTCCCCCTCGGCCGCGAGCCGCCCGGCGAGCACGGCGAGCAGCGTCGACTTCCCGGTGCCGTTACCCCCGCTGACGAGGAGCCGGTCGTCCGCGCCCACCTCGGCCGACACCGGGGCGAGCCGGCCAGACACCCGGACGCCGTGCAGGGACACCAGTGGTCCCTCGCCCTCCGGCGCCGGTGCGGCGAGCGCCGGGCCGGCGAACCGGAGTGGCCGCGGCGGCTCGGCGACCCGGGTGCGCTCCAGCTCGGCGAGGCGGCGGGTGGCGTCGCGTACCCGCCGGGAGATCTGGCTCTGCACCCGGCCGGCGCGGTGGCCGTAGCCCATCTTCTCGTTGTCCCGCGGTCCGCGGTCCGGCGCCACCCGGCGCGCGGTGATCCCGGCGGAGTCGCGCAGCGCCGCGAGTTCCCGCTGTTCCTCGGCGAAGCGTCGTTCCCAGCGGTCGCGCTCGGCGCGTTTCCGCCCCAGGTAGGCGCGGTAGTTCCCGCCGTAGCGGGCCGGTCCTTCCGGCGCGGGGTCGAGGTCGATCAGGTCCGTGCAGACGGCGTCGAGGAACGCCCGGTCGTGGCTGGCCGCCACGACGACCCCGGGCAGGGCGCGGACCTGGGCCTCGACGAAGGCGGCGGCGCCGTCGTCGAGATGGTTGGTCGGTTCGTCCAACAGCAGCGCCGTCGGCCGTCTGACCAGCAGCGCGGCCAGGGCGAGCCGGCCGCGCTGGCCGCCGGAGAGCGAGCTGAGCGTCCGGTCGGGTCCGAGGGTGCCGAGGCCGAGGCCGTCGAGCACCAGCGCGGCCCGCCGGTCGGCGTCCCAGGAGTCCCGGGCCCCGGCCTGTTCGAGCCGGGCGCCGTAGGCGTCGAGCAGTCCCTGGTACTCGGGCGCGTCCTGTGGGGTCCGCCCGATCAGCTCGGTGAGCCTGGCCAGTTCGGCGAGGTCCTCCCTGGCCTCGCGCAGGGCGTCGTCGAGGACGTCGGCGAGCGTCGCGTCGCCGGCGTGGGGCGTCTCCTGCCGGAGAAAGCCCAGGTCGGGCGGGCGGGTGACGCTGCCGGCATCGGGCTGCTCCGTCCCGGCGAGCAGGCGGAGCAGGGTGGACTTGCCGACGCCGTTCTCCCCGATCAGCCCGATGCGGTGGCCGGGCGAGGCGGTCAGGGAGACGCCGTCGAGCACCCGGCGGTCGCCGAGGGTGTGGACGAGGTCGTGGGCGAGCAGGGCGGGTTTGGGCATGGGGGGCCTTCCCAACGTGATCGGGGTGTGGCCCGCGGGGCGGTGTGCCTCGGCACGGGCCGGTTCGTCACGCCGGGGCTCACGCCTCGGGGGCCCCCGTCTCCGCCAGCTCGCCGTCGGCCAGCCGAAGCCACCGGTGCACGCCGATCTCGCGCAGGAACCGCTCGTCGTGGCTGACCACCAGGAAGGCCCCCTGGTAGGAGTTGAGCGCGCTCTCCAGCTGGCCCACGCTGACCAGGTCGAGGTTGTTGGTCGGCTCGTCGAGGAGCAGCAGGTGCGGGGCCGGCTCGGCGCAGAGCACACAGGCGAGGGTGGCGCGCAGCCGCTCGCCGCCCGAGAGCACCCCGACCGGCAGCTGGGCGCGGGGCCCGCGGAAGAGGAAGCGGGCGAGCAGGTTCATCCGCTCGGCCTGCGGCCGCTCCGGGGCGTGGTCGGCGAGGTTCTCGGCGACCGAACGGTCCTGGTCGAGCAGGTCGAGGCGCTGCGAGAGGTGGGCGACGCGGCCGTCGGCCCGCCTGATCTCGCCGCTCCCCGGCGTCAGGTCGCCGTTGACCAGCCGCAGCAGCGTGCTCTTGCCGGCGCCGTTGGGGCCGGTCAGCGCGATGCGCTCCGGGCCGCGGACGGTCAGGTCGACGCCCTGGCCTGCGAACACCTCGGCGCCGCCGAGCCGGACGCGGAGCCGCTGGCCGAGGAACAGGGTGCGCCCGGCGGGCACCTGGGTGTCCGGCAGGTCGAGCGTGACGCGCTGCTCGTCGCGCAGCGCCCGCCCGGCCTCGTCGAGCCGGGCCTGCGCCTCGCCGACCCGGTTGGCGTGCGTCTGGCCGGCCCGGCCCGCGGACTCCTGGGCGCCCCGCTTCATGGTGCCGGCGAAGATCCTGGGCAGGCCGGCGTTCTTCAGGTTGCGGGCGGCGTTGCTCTGTCGGCGTTCGGCGCGCTCGCGGGCCTGTCGCAGTTCCCGCTTCTCCCGCTTCAGCTCCTGTTCGGCGTTGCGGACGTTCTTCTCCGCGACCTCGCGCTCGGCCCGCACGGCCGCCTGGTATCCGGTGAAGTCGCCGCCGTAGAGCCGTAGTTCGCCACGGTCGAGTTCGGCGATGCGTTCCATGCGGTCGAGCAGGGCCCGGTCGTGGCTGACGAGCAGCAGGCAGCCGTTGAAGCCCCCGATCACGTCGTAGAGCTTGTGCCTGGCGTCGAGGTCGAGGTTGTTGGTGGGCTCGTCGAGCAGCAGCACGTCGGGCCGCTTCAGCAGTTGGGCGGCGAGGCCGAGGGAGACGATCTGGCCGCCGCTGAGGGTGCCGAGCCTCCGGTCCAGGGCGAGGTCGGCGAGGCCGAGGCGGTCGAGCTGGGCGCGGGTGCGTTCCTCGATGTCCCAGTCGTCGCCGATGGTGGCGAAGTGCCGCTCGTCGACGTCCCCGGACTCGACGGCGTCGATGGCCCTGATGGTCGCGGCGACGCCCAGCACCTCGGCGACGGTGAGGTCGCCGGTCAGCGGGAGGCTCTGCGGCAGGTAGCCGAGCGTGCCGGCGACGGCGACCGACCCGGCGTCCGGCCGCAGTTCACCGGCGACGAGCCTGAGCAGGGTGCTCTTGCCCGCGCCGTTGGGGGCGACGAGGCCGGTGCGGCCGGCGCCGAGGGTGAAGGACAGGTCCTGGAAGACGGGGGTGTCGTCGGGCCAGGCGAAGGACAGGTTCGAGCAGACGACGGAGGCGTCGGGCATGGCGGTGACCTCGTGGGAGGAGGGGGCGGCGCGCAGGCTGCCGCCCCGGCGGCAGACAGGGGGCGGGAGGGAACGACGACGAGGCCACGCCGGGGGTGCTTCCACGCACCGGCCCGGTGGCCTGCCTGGTCCGGGTGTCACCCGGAGATGTCGTCGTCCACCGCCATGTCTGGGCTCCTCAACAAACGATCAACGCCTCCGTCACTGTAACAGCAGGGTTCGTCCGGCCACCGGCCGTCAGTCGGTCAGGCCCCAGTCGGCGGCGATGTGGAAACTGGAGCACAGGCTGGCGAGGAAGTGCGCGCCTGTGGTGCCGCACTGTTGGGCGCCGTCGCCCGGTGCGACCGGCGTGCCGTGTCCGTTGCCCGGCGTCAGGTAGCCGATCACGGGCGGGGCGCCGGCCCCGGTCAGGTACACCGAGCGGGTGGTGTTGGCGGGCAGTTGGGAGGTGGCGTCCGCCCGCTGGTCGCCGCCGAGGACGTTCGTCCACTGCTCGACGGACTCGGCCAGGTTGGCGGTGGCCACCGTGTAGTCGGCGCCGCCGTGCCACAGCGACACGGCGGGGCGCCGGCCGGTGTAGCCCGGGTACGCGGCGCGCACCCGGTCGCCCCAGGTGGCGGCCGTCTCGGGGCGGCCCGGGTACATGCAGGAGAAAGCGGTGAGCACGCCGTTGGCGCAGCCGTGCGGGACGCCCGCGATCACGGCGCCGCCCGCGAACACGTCGGGGTAGGCGGCGAGCAGCGAGGCGGTCATGGCGCCGCCGGCCGAGAGCCCGGTGACGTACACCCGGTCGGGGTCGGCGGCGAGTGAGCCGACGGTGTGGGCGACCATCTGCCGGATCGAGAGACCCTCGCCGCGGTCGCGGGCCACGTCGCCGGGCTCGAACCAGTTGAAGCAGCGGCTGAGGTTGTTGACCGACTGCTGTTCGGCCACCACCAGCGCGAAGCCGCGCGCGTCGGCGAACTTCCGCCAGCCGGAGTTGTCGGCGTACTCCTGGGCACTCTGCCCGCAGCCGTGCAGCAGCACCACGACCGGGCTGCCGGCGGCCAGGCCGGGCGGCGCGTAGCGGTACATCGCGAGGTTGCCGGGGTTGGAACCGAACGACGTGACCCGCTCCAGCGGCACGGCGGCCCTGGCCTGGCCGCCGGAGGCCAGGAGGGACACCAGGCTCAGCACGAGGACGGTCAGCAGGGCGGCCGCCCGGCGGGGGAAAGGCGCAGCTCTCATCACGGTGGATCCATACCTTTCTTCTCGGGTTCGCTCGAGCGCACCGTAGGACCGGCCAGGCCACGCGCCTACGAGGGCCGGTGCCATGCCGGGGAGCGGGGCTGTGTGGGCCGCCGACATTGCCGCGGCCGGCGACCCGGTTCTGTCCACACCCTTGACAGCCGTCGGAGAGTGTTCATAAGTTCCGGAATCGATTCCAGAATCGATTCCAGGAGCATCGATGACGATCTCGAGCACCGTCGCCGCCGACCCCTCGCCGGGTGGCCGGGTGGCGGGACTGACCATCACGGGCATCGACGTGGTCGCCGTCCGCGCGCCGCTGGCCAGGGAGTTCAGGGGCAGCTACTACCGGATGACGCACCGGGCGACGCTGATCACCCGGGTCCGCACCAGCGAGGGTGTGGTGGGCGAGGCGTACGTGGGAGACGAGGACGGCGAGCTCGCCACGATCGCCGCGATCGTCAAGCGGGAGATCGAGCCGCGCCTCGTCGGCCAGGACGCGTTCGCCACCGAGCGTTGCTGGGACCTCGCCTACCCGGTCACCTACGACATCCTGCGCGACCGCCGGCTCGGTCTGGTGGCGCTCGCCGGGGTCGACACCGCCGTCTGGGACGCGGTCGGCAAGGCGTTGGGGATGCCGCTGCACCGGCTGTGGGGCGGCTACCGGCGGGAGATACCCCTGATGGCGATCGGCGGCTACTACGGGGAGCCGCTCGGCGCCATCGAGGACGAGATCGCGTTCTACCGCGAACGCGGCCTGGCCGGCATCAAGTTCAAGGTCGGCGGCGCCACGCCGGAGGTCGACGCCAAGCGCGTCGCCACCGCCCGCGAGGCGGCCGGCGACGACTTCGTGATCACGGTGGACGCCAACCAGGGCTACACCGTGGACCAGGCGCTGGAGTTCGCCTGGCGCGTCGAGGACCTGGACATCCGCTGGTTCGAGGAGCCGGTCCGCTGGCACAACGACCGCCGCGCGCTGCGTGACGTCCGGCTGCGGACCCGGATACCGGTGGCGGCCGGGCAGAGCGAGTACAGCCCGAGCGGCTGCCGGGACCTGATGGAGGCCGGCGCGATCGACGTCTGCAACTTCGACGCCTCCTGGTCGGGCGGCCCCACCGCCTGGCGGCGCGCCGCCGCCATCGCCACCTCGTACGACGTCGCGATGGGGCACCACGAGGAGCCGCAGGTCTCCGCCCACCTGCTGGCCAGCCAGCCGCACGGCACCTACGCCGAGTGCTTCCACCCGGACCGCGACCCCTTCTGGTGGCATCTGATAGCCACCGAGCGGCGGGTGGTGGACGGCCACCTCCAGCTCTCCGACGCCCCGGGCCTCGGCTGGGAGTTGGACGAGGACTACGTCGCCGGGAACCGCGTGGACCTGGAGGCGTGACGGTGCCCACCGACCCCAGCTTCGGCATGCGCGGCACCCGGCCGCACCGGGTGGCGATCCGCGAGGTCGCCGAGCACGCCGGCGTCGCGGTGTCCTCGGTCTCCCGCGTCATCTCGGGACACCCCGACGTGAGCGACCGGATGCGCCAGAAGGTGCTGAAGGCGATCGACGAGCTCGGCTACGTCCCCGACCTGGCCGCGCAGAGCATCCGCACCGGCGCCACCAAGACCGTCGGCTTCGTGATCAGCGACATCCGCAACCCGCTGCTCGCCGAGATCGCGCACGCGGCCGAGACCCGGCTGCGGGAGCGCGGCTACACCCTGTTGATGATGAGCTCGCTGCACGATCCCGAGCTGGAGGCCGAACACCTGCGCAGGCTCGCCCAGCACCGGGTGGACGGGCTGCTGGTGTCGGTCACCGACGAGCGGAACCCGGAGACGGCGGAACTCCTCGCCAGGGCCGGGGTGCCGATCGTGCTGCTCGACCGCGACATCGCGGAGCTGCCGGCCGCCTCCGCGATCCGCTTCGACCACGCCGCCGGGCTGACCGAGGCCGTCCGCCACCTGGTGGCGCTCGGGCACCGTTCGATCGGCCTGGTCGGCGGCTCCGTGCACACCCGCCCGTCCCGGGAGCGCGAGCGGGCGCTGCGCCGGATCGTCGCCGAACTGCCCGGCGTCACCGCCACCGTGCGCGGCGGCGACTACACCAGCGAGCACGGGGCCGCGGCCACCCGCGAGCTGCTGGCCGGCGCCGACCGGCCGACGGCGCTGATCGCCGGCTCCAACCAGATCCTGGTCGGCGTCCTCTCCGCGCTGGAGGAACTCCCCCACCGGATCCCCGCCGACCTCTCGCTGGTCACCTGCGACGACGCCCCGATGGCGGCCTTCCTGCGGCCACGGCTCGCGACCATCCGCCGCGACGTGACCGAGTTCGGCCGGATCGGCGCCGACCAACTGCTCGACGCGCTCGCCGGCCGCTCCCCACGGCCGGTCGAGCTCCCCACCAGGTTCGATCCCGCGGACTCCTGCGCCGCGCCCCCCGCCGGGTAACCGGCACCGGCGGCCCCTCCCCAGCCCGCCGCTCTCCCACCACCGCACCACCACCGCCACCGCCGGTGTCCCCACGACCGCCCGCTCCGCTCACTGCTTCGAAGGAGAAGCACATGTCCCCAACACCGTCCGTCAGAACACCCGCCGGCGACCACCCGGTTCCCTCGGGCCACGCCGACGACGCGGCCAACCGGCGCCGCGCCCGCTGGGGCGGCCTGATCGGCACCGCCCTCGAGCAGTACGACTTCGTGATCTACGGCACCGCGTCGGCGCTCGTCTTCAACGAGGTGTTCTTCCCCGACGTCAGCCCCGCCGTGGGGTATCTCGGCAGCTTCGGCGCCTACGCGGTCGGTTTCTTCGCCCGACCGCTCGGCGGGCTGTTCTTCTCCCGCTACGGCGACCGGCTCGGCCGCAAGTGGGTGCTGGTCGCCACCCTCTACCTGATGGGCGTCGCGACCTTCCTGATCGGGCTGCTGCCCACCTACGAGGCCATCGGGATCCTGGCGCCGCTGCTGCTCGTGGTGCTGCGCTGCCTCCAGGGGTTCGGCGCCGGCGCCGAGATGGCCGGCGGCACGGTGCTGCTCACCGAGACGGCGCCGGTCGGCCACCGCGGCCGGACCGCCGCCCTGGTCTGGGTGGGCGCCTCCGCCGGCACGGCGCTCGGCGCGGCCGTCTGGCTGCTGGTCCAACAGATGCCGGAGGACGCGCTGTTGAGCTACGGCTGGCGGCTGGTGTTCTTCAGCTCCATCGCCGTCACGGTGCTCGCCTACGTGCTGCGCCGCAAGCTCAACGACTCGCACGTCTTCACGGAGACCGCGAAGGAGCAGCAGGAGGAACGAGAGGAGCGGGCCCGGCCGGTGTCGCCGATCAGGGATGTCTGGCTGAACAGCCGCCGCAACGTGGGCCGGGTCTTCCTGATGGTCGCGGGCGTCAGCCTCAACTCCTACATCTACCAGGTGTTCATCGGCAGTTACCTGGTCTCCGAGGTCGACGTCGAGAAGGGCGTCTTCACCCGCGCCCTGCTGGTGGGGGCCGTCGCCGGCATGGGCGCGGCGTACTTCTTCGGCTGGCTCTCCGACCGGCTCGGCCGCCGGCCGGCCTACACCTGGGCCGCGGCCGGCATGCTGCTGCTGCCCGTCCCGGCCTTCGCGCTGCTCGACACGGGCGAGCCGGTGCTGATCACCCTGGTGATCGTGCTGGCCTTCGTCTTCGCCGCCGAGGGCTCGGTCAGCGCCCAGGCCGCGTTCCTGCCGGAGATCTTCGGCAGCCGCTACCGCTACGCCGGCGTCACGCTGGGCCGCGAGCTGGCCTCCGTCGTCGGCGGCACCGGGCCGCTGGTCTGCTCGGCGCTGATCACCTGGGCCTCGGGCAGCTGGATCCCGGTGGCCGCGCTGATGATCGGGACCATCGTGATCAGCCTGGTGGTCACGCTGCGCGGCCCCGAGACACGCGACCGCGACCTGTACGCCGAGGCCGACGCGGCCTGACCCCGTCACCACCCGCACGATCGAGAAGGCACACCACCATGCACACCTCCGCGTTCATCGGCGGCGAGCACGTCGAAGGCAGCCAGAGCTACCACAACACCGATCCGGCCGACGGTCGTTCGCTCGGCACCGTGACCCGCTCCGGGGCCCGCGAGGTCGACCTCGCCGTCGAGGCCGCCAGGGCCGCCCAGGCCGACTGGCAGGCCACCCCGGTGGCCGACCGGGCGGTCGCGCTGACCGCGCTCGCCGGCGCCGTGAACGGCGCGGCCGAGGAGCTGGCCAGGCTGGAGAGCGAGGACACCGGCAAGCCGCTCGCCCAGGCCAGGGCGGACGCGGCCGTCTGCGCCCGCTACTTCCAGTACTACGGCCACGCCATCGACACCTACCACGGCGAGACCATCCCGGTGCGGCCCGGCATCCAGGCGTTCACCACCCGCGAGCCGTTCGGCGTGACCGGGCACATCGTCGCCTGGAACTACCCGATGCAGCTGTTCGCGCGGGGCGTCGCGCCGGCCGTCGCCACCGGGAACTGCGCGGTGGTCAAGCCGGCGGACGAGACGCCGCGGACCGCCGTGCGGCTCGCCGAGCTGGCCGTGGCGGCCGGCATACCGGCCGGCGTGCTCAACGTCGTGCCCGGCGTCGGCGCCGAGGCCGGCGCCGCGCTCACCGCGCACCCCGGCGTGCGGCACGTCGGATTCGTCGGCTCCACCGCCGTCGGCTCGACCGTCGCCAGGGCCGCCGCCGACCGGGTGGTGCCGGTGACGCTGGAGCTCGGCGGCAAGTCCGCGCACGTGGTCTTCCCCGACGCCGACCTCGACGCCGCCGCCGCGGCCATCACCCGGGGCATCCTGCAGAACGCCGGCCAGACCTGCTCGGCCGGCTCCCGGCTGATCGTGCACCGCGACGCGCACGCCGAGCTGCTGCGGCGGCTCGTCGACGCCTTCGCGGCGGTGCGGATCGGCCCCGGGCTCACCGACCCGGACCTCGGGCCGCTGGTCTCCCGCAAGCAGCGGGAGCGGGTGGCCGGTTACCTCGACACGCTCACCTCGGGCGAGGTCGTCATCGGCGGCGCGGTTCCCGAGGAACCGGAGCTGGGCGCCGGCGCCTACTACGCGCCGACCATCGTCGACGGCGTCGACCCGGCCAGCCGGATCGCCCAGGAGGAGGTCTTCGGCCCCGTGCTGGCGGTGCTGACCTTCGACCGCCCTGAGGAGGCGGTGCGGATCGCCAACGCCACCCCCTACGCCCTGATGGGCGCGGTGTGGACCTCCGACATCGGCCGGGCGTTGACCACCGCGAGGGGCATCGAGGCCGGCCAGGTCTACGTCAACGCGTTCGGCGCGGGCGGCGGCGTCGAGCTGCCGTTCGGCGGCTTCCGCGAGTCCGGCTACGGCCGGGAGAAGGGCCTGGAGGCACTGAACGCGTACACCCAGAGCAAGACCTTCGTCATCCAGCTCTGATCCCGCACCCCATACCCAGCTCACCGAAAGGACCGCGAGAGCACCATGACCGCACCACCCTCCACCGGGCGGCGCCGCACCGACGCCGACCTCGGGCGGGTCGCCACCAGGGCCCGCGAGCTGATCCTGCGCACCGCGCACCGCGCCGGGGCCGGGCACGTCGGCGGCTCGCTGTCGGCCGCCGACCTGCTGGTGACGCTGTACTTCGACGAACTGCGCGGCGACCCGGCGCGCCACGACGCGCCGGAGCGCGACCGGTTCATCCTGTCGAAGGGCCACTGCGCGCTCGGCCTCTACGTCGTGCTGGCGATGCGCGGCTACTTCCCGGAGAGCGAGCTCGCCGACTTCGACCGGGGCGGCGGCCGGCTCCAGATGCACCCGGACATGACCAAGCTGCCGGGTGTCGAGATGTCGACCGGCTCGCTCGGCCAGGGCCTGTCGGCCGGCGTCGGCATGGCGCTCGGCGCCCGGCTCGGCGGCGCCGCCACCAGCCGGGACTCCCGCACCTACGTGCTGCTCGGCGACGGCGAGCTGCAGGAGGGGATGGCCTGGGAGGCCGCGCACGTCGCGCCGCGCTACCGGCTCGGCAACCTGGTCGCGATCCTCGACCACAACGGCCTCCAGCAGTACGGCTGGCCGCGCGGCGCCGACGACCGCGGCGACCGGCGCGACCCGTGGGCGGGCGTCGACCTGCGCGCCACCTTCGCCGGCCTCGGCTGGCGGGTGCTGGAGATCGACGGCCACGACATACCGGCGATCCGCGCCGCGTTGGACGAGGCCCGCACGGCAGAGGACGGGGACCGGCCGACCATGATCCTGGCCACCACCCGCAAGGGCCGCGGCGTCTCCTTCGCCGAGATGACAATCGGCTGGCACACAGGCGCCCCGAGCGACAAGCAACTAGCTGCGGCACTCGCCGAGTTGAAGGGAGAGTCGGCATGACGACACCGAAATCGATGCGGGAGGCCTGGGGCGGCACGCTGGTCGCGCTCGGCGCCGAGGACCCACGCACCGTCGTGCTCGACGGCGACCTGGCCACCAGCACCAAGGCCGACGCCTTCGCCGCGGCGCACCCCGACCGGTTCCTCCAGATGGGCATCGCGGAGCAGAACCTGGTCGGCGTCGCCGCGGGGCTGGCCACCACGGGGCTCGTCCCCTGGCTCTCGTCGTTCGGCGTCTTCTTCTCGAACCGCGCCCTCGACCCGATCCGGATGCTGGTCGCCCAGACGAACGCCAACGTGAAGATCGCCGCCGCCTACACCGGCGTCTGCTTCGGCATGGCGGGCAAGTCGCACCACGACCACGCCGACCTGGCCATCATGCGGGCCATGCCGGGGATGACGGTGCTCGCGCCGGGCGACGCCGCCGAGTGCGAGGCGATGACCCGCTGGGCGCACCGGCACCAGGGGCCCGTGTACCTGCGGCTGGCCCGCGACCCTGGCCCCGCGCTGCCGGCTACCGAGGGGCCGGCGGGCGAGGCGCCGTTCGGCGCGCCCCGGGTGCTGCGCGAGGGTCGGGCCGGGCTGCTGGTGTCCACGGGTTCGCAGACCGCGCGCACCCTGGCGGCCGCCGAGCTGTTGGCCGCCGAGGGGCTCGACCTGCGGGTGGCGCACCTGCCGACGATCAAGCCGTTCGACGCCGCCCGGCTGGTCGAGCTCTGTGCCGACGTGCCGTTCGTCGTGACGGTCGAGGAGCACTCCACCTACGGCGGGCTCGGCGGCATGGTCGCGGAGATCACCGCGGCCGGGCCGCGCCCGCTGCCCGTGCACCGGATCGCCCTGGCGGACACCTGGGTCGAGACCGGCTCCAACGAGCACCTGCTGACGGCGCACGGGCTCTCCGCCGAGGCGGTCGCGGCCCGGGTCGCCGAACTCGCCGGAAGGGCGGCGTCATGACCGCCCCCCGCACCGCGCTGATCTCCGGGGCGGCGCAGGGCATCGGCGCCGCGACCGCCGCGCACCTGGCCGCCGGCGGCTGGCGGGTCGTCGTGCTGGACCGCAACGGCCAGGGTGCCGAGCGGGTCGCGGCCGGGCTCGACGCCGAACACCCGGTGGCCGCCGGCCATCTGGGGCTGGCCTGCGACGTGTCCGACGAGGCCGCGGTCCGCTCGGCCGTCGAGCGGGCGGCCGGCCGGGGCGACCGGATCGACGCCGTGGTGGCGGCCGCCGGCAACCTGGAGCGCGGCCCGGCGGCCGAGTTGGGCGTCGACTCCTGGCGGCGGCATCTGGACATCCACCTCACGGGCGGCTTCCTGCTCGCCCAGGCCGCGTTCCCCCGGCTGCGCGCGGTGGGCGGCAGCGTGGTGACGATCGCCTCGGTCGGCTCCACCTTCGGCATCCCGCGCCGCGTCGCGTACGCCGCGGCCAAGAGCGGGATCCTCGGGCTGACCAGGACGCTGGCCGCCGAATGGGGACCCGAGGGGGTGCGGGTCAACGCGGTCGCGCCCGGCTACGTCAACACCGAGATGGTGCGTTCCGGGCTGGCGGCCGGCACCCTCGACCGGGCGGCACTGCTGGCCAGGACGCCGCTGCGGCGGCTGGCCGAGCCGCACGAGATCGCGGCGGCCATCGGCTTCCTGGTGTCGCCGGCGGCCGGCTTCGTGACCGGCGCCGTGCTGCCGGTGGACGGCGGCCTCACGGTGGACGGCACCTTCGACGCGCCCCCGCTCGGCGAGGAGACACCATGACCCCGACCGCCACCCGGACCGCCAACCCGGCCACCACCCGGGCCGCCGTCCTGCACGGCCCGCGCGACCTGCGCCTCGCCGACGTCCCGCTGCGCCCGCTGGGCCTGGACGACGTGCTGGTGGCGGTGGACGCGGTGGGCGTCTGCGGCTCCGACCTGCACTACTTCACCGACGGCCGGAACGGGCGGAACGAGCTGCGCCGGCCGACCGTGCTCGGCCACGAGGCGTCCGGGGTGGTAGTGGCGAGCGGCCGGGCCGCCGGCGTCGCCGTGGGCACCCGGGTCGCCGTCGAGCCGGCGGTGGGCTGCGGCGGCTGCGCCGAGTGCCGCGCGGGCCGCTACCACCTGTGCCCGGACGGCACCTGCCTCGGATCGCCGCCCACGCACGGCGCGTTCGCCGAGCACCTGGTGGTGCCGGCCCGCGCCGTCCACCCGCTGCCCGACGCGATCCCCCTCGAACTGGGGGCGCTGATCGAGCCGTTGGCCGTGGCCGTCTGGTCGGTGCGCCGGGCCGGCGTGGCGTTCGGGCAGCGGGTGCTGGTCACCGGCGCCGGGCCGATCGGCCTGCTCGTCGCCCAGGTGGCCAGGGCCGCGGGGGCGACCGAGGTGATCGTCACCGACGTCGCCGACGCCCGGCTCGAGGTGGCCCGCGCGCTCGGCGCCACCTCGGTGGTCAACACCGCCAGGGAGCCGCTGGAGGTCACCGGCGTGGACCGCCTGTTGGAGTGCTCGGGCCACCAGGCCGCGCTCCGCCAGGGCATCGGCGCGCTGCGGCCGGCGGGCCGGGCGACCCTGGTCGGTCAGGCGCCGGTGGCGGCCGACTCCCTGCCGCTCGCCCACCTCCAGCGCTGGGAGATCGACCTGGTCACCGCCTTCCGCTACGCCCACGCCTTCCCGACGGCGATCGCCCTGGCCGCCGCAGGACGCGTCGATCTGGCCACCCTCCTCACCGGCCGGTTCCCGCTGGACCGCGCGGCCGAGGCGCTCCGGGCGCCGGCGGCGGATCCCTCCCACCTCAAGGTGGTGGTCCGCCCCCGGGAGCCCGGGCGGTGAGGAGGGGCGGGGTCAGTGGTACGGGGTGAGGAAGGTCTCGATGGTGTATCCGCCGGTCAACTTCTCGGTCCTGAAGGACCGAGCTTGTCGACTCGGTCCGGAAGGCCGGGATTGCGAGTAGAGCGCGACTGGCTGCCGCGTGGTCCCCCGCGTCCAGTACCACCCCCGAAGGGAGGTACCGGGGCCATTGACTGGGCCCCGCTGCCACACGCCCCGGGGGCGAGGGAGTCGCCGCGACCCGCCTATGGGCGAGCCAAGTCCCTTACTGGGCTGGTCCTAGCGCCCACCGGCGTGTGGTTCGTGCCTTAACGCTCGCAGTCCCGCCCCGACAGCGTAGCGACACGACGGCGCTCCGCGCCACCCGGACCAGCGATGCCATCCTCCCTGCCGCGAAAGCCCAAGCTTCCTGGCGAGAACATGGTGAACTTCGTCGAGTTGAGCGGGGTGTCCGACCGGGTGCTGAGGACGGCGCCCCGGTCCGGGCCCTGGCCGCCGTCGAACCGGAGGCTGGCGTGGGCCGGTTGTCCGAGGTGGTGCTCGGTCGACCAGGTCAGCGCCCCGTCGCCGCTGGTGTGCAGCCGGCGGGCCGTCAGGTCGTTGCCGTGGCCCGACAGGTCTCGTACCACCCGGCCGTCGGCCACCGGCGCGCCGTCGTCGCCTTCGTCGCCGCCGGCGCCGGCGTCGGCGTCGGGGAGGCCGGCCTGGTCGAAGCGCCAGTAGGCGACGGTGCCGCGCACCAGGACGGCGGAGGCCGGTCTGGGCTCGGGCGCCGGGATCGGCGAGAAGCCGGCGAACCGGGGGGCGAAGTCGATCTCCAGGCTGAACCGGTCGGCCGGCCCGGTGAGTTCCACGTTCTCCGCCTCGAGCGGGGTGCGACGCTCGGGGTCGCGGGTCAGGAACCAGGGCGCGAAGGTCTCCACGTCCACGGCGCCCCTGGCCAGGTCGAAGGCGTACAGCCGGATCATGGCCGCGCCGCCGTAGTAGCGGTCCTGGTAGTTGGTGATGTGGACGTGGACGTCGTTGCCCGCGTCGTTGGTGAGGACGGTCCTGCCGGGCGGCCAGTAGTGGCCGCCGAGGGCGAGGAAGATCTGGTCGTTGCCGCGGATCAGCCCGTCCCACAGGCGCCGGCCGTTGTCCGAAAGCCGCGCCTCGCCGTCGTCCTCGGCCCAGGCGAGGTCGTGGGTGGTGAGCACGGCCGGCAGGGTCGGGTGGTCGTCGAGTACCCCCCGCGCCCACCGCAGACCGCTGTCGGAGACCCGCCAGTCCAGCGCCAGGACCAGCCAGTCGCGGCCGGCGGCGCGCAGCGTGTGGAAGCTGTTGTAACCGTCGGGTGACGCGCCGCCGAAGGTCGACATCCGGGCGTAGCGGTCCGGGCCGAACGCGCGCAGGTAGGCCGAGTCGCCGCGCTGGTCGTCGGCGCCTGACACGTCGTGGTTGCCGGCCAGGACGCTGTAGGGCACCTTGCCGTCCAGTTCCCTGAAGGTGTCGGCGGCCAGCTCGATCTCGTGCTCGGTGCCGTGTTCCGTGACGTCGCCCAGGTGGGTCATGAAGGCGATGTTGGCCTCGGCGCGCTCCGCGACCAGGTAGCGGAAGGTGGCGCGCATCGGGTCGGGGTCGGCACTGTCGGCGTCGAAGAGGTACTGGGTGTCGGGCAGCACGGCGAGCGCGAAGCGGGGTCTTTCCCCGTCGAACCGGCCCCCGGATCGCGCGGCGGCTGCGGCTGCGGTGCCGGCGGAGGTGGCGGAGGCGGCGGCCGCCTGCCCCGTGAGGGAGGTCGCCCCCGCGGCGGCGGCCGCGGCGGAGCCGCCGACGGCGGCCTGGAGGAGGGAACGTCTGCGAGGCCCGGCGGCCTCGTCGTGGGTGGTGCCCATGGGAACTCCCGGTGGCTGAGAAGGCATTGGGCACGATGCTGGCCGCCGGTGACGCGGCGGTGGCAGCGGCCTGAACTCCACGGGGGCGGGGAGCGATCCGCGGGTTCGGCCGCCCCCGTCCTCTTGTCATGGCCCGCTCCGGCCACTACTGTCGCCACGCCTTGGTGCTCGGGAAATCCGGTGTGATACCGGTGCGGCCCTCGCCACTGTGATCGGGAAGTCCGGCTCTCGCCCTCACGGGCAGCCACTGGGGTCCTCGGACCCCGGGAAGGCGGAGCACGGGCGGTGGTACCCGTCAGCCAGGAGACCGGCCATGGCGTGTCAACCATCCACGAGGTGTTGGAGAGGGTTTGTCCGGCCATGCACATAGCTGAGGGTTTCCTGCCCCCAGCGCACGCGGTCGCCTGGGGCGTCGCGTCTGCGCCGTTCGTCGTCCACGGAGTTCGGTCACTCACCCGCGAGGTCAGGGAGCATCCGGAGAGCACCCTGCTCCTCGGCGCCTCCGGGGCCTTCACGTTCGTCCTGTCCGCGCTGAAGCTGCCCTCGGTGACCGGGAGTTGTTCGCATCCCACCGGCACGGGGCTCGGCGCCATCCTGTTCCGGCCGCCGGTGATGGCGGTGCTCGGCACCATCACCCTGCTCTTCCAGGCGCTGTTGCTCGCGCACGGCGGCCTGACCACGCTCGGCGCCAACGTGTTCTCGATGGCCGTGGTCGGCCCCTGGGCCGGATACGCCGCGTACCGGCTGGCACGGCGGTCGGGACTGCCGCTGATGGCCGCGGTCTTCGCGGGCGCGTTCGTCGCCGATCTGTCCACCTACTGCGTCACCAGCGCGCAGCTCGCGCTGGCCTTCCCCGACCCGAGCGGCGGATTCCTGGGCGCGCTCGGCAAGTTCGGCGCCATCTTCGCCGTGACCCAGATTCCGCTGGCGGTGAGCGAGGGGCTGCTCACGGTGCTGGTGATGCGGCTCCTGACGCAGTCGAGCGGTGGCGAGCTGACCAGGCTCGGCGTGCTGGCGGCCGGGAAGTCCCACGGGGCGGTGGCCCGATGAGCAGGAACGCGCGGATCAACGGGCTGCTGGTGCTCGTGGTGGTGGCGCTCGCCGTGCTGCCGCTCGGCCTCGGGCTCGGCGACCACAAGGAGGAGCCGTTCGCGGGCGCGGACGGCGAGGCGGAGACGGCGATCACCGAGATCGAGCCGGACTACGAACCGTGGTTCTCGCCGCTGTACCAGCCGCCGTCCGGCGAGATCGAGTCGGCGCTCTTCGCCCTGCAGGCGGCGCTCGGCGCCGGCGTGCTCGGCTACTACTTCGGGGTGCGCCGGGGGCGCCGGCAGGTCGCGCCGCGGGCCGACGAGTCCGGCGCGGAAGGCGCCTGAGCCGCCGTGCTGCCGATCGACGCGGCGGCGCACGGCAGTCGCTGGCGCCGCCGCCATCCCGTGGAGAAGGCCGTGCTCGGGCTCGGTCTCACCGCGCTGGCCGTCGCGTTGCCGCCGTGGCCCGGCGCGCCGCTGGTGCTGGTGTCGGCGCTGGCACTGCTGCTGGGCCCGGCGGGGGTGCCGTGGCGCCGGCTGTGGCGGGCGTACCGGGTTCCGTTGGGTTTCTGCCTCACCGGGGCCGTCACGCTGCTCTTCGAGATCGGCGGGCCCGACGGCCCCGTTGGCCTCGCCGAGGGCGGACCGGTGCGCGCCGGCGAGCTGCTGCTGCGCACCTCGGCCGCCTCGCTCGGCGTGCTGCTGTTCGCCTTCACCACCCCGATGTCCGACCTGCTGCCGCGGCTGGTGCGGGCCGGGGTGCCGGCGCCGGTGGTCGACGTCGCCCTGGTGACGTACCGGATGAGCTTCCTGCTGCTGGACTCCGTGCGCCGGGTCAGGCAGGCGCAGGCGGCGCGGCTCGGGCACGCGTCGCGGGCCGCCGAGTGGCGTTCGCTCGCCGGCCTGGGGGCGACAGCGTTCGTACGGGCCTTCGCCCGGGCGGCGCGGCTCCAGGACGGGCTGGCGGGGCGCGGCTACGACGGCACGCTGCGGGTCCTGGTGCCACAGGCGCGGGTCTCCGTGCCGTTCACGGTGGCGAGCGCGGCGCTGCTGGTCGCGGTGGCGGCGCTCACCGCAGTGCTGGTGGGGGTGGGGCGGTGAGTGCCCCGATGCCCTCGGAGCCCCCGATGCTCTCGGTGCCCCTGGTGGCGTTGAGCGGCGTGTCCTTCGCGTACGAGGAAGGGCCGACGGTGCTGCGCGACCTGGACTTCGCGGTGTGGGAGGGGCGGGCGCTGGCCCTGCTCGGCCGCAACGGCAGCGGCAAGACCACGCTGATGCGGCTGCTCAGCGGCGGACTGCGGCCGGGCGCCGGGCGGTTGACGCTGGCAGGCGTGCCGGTCGACCACGACCGGGCGGGCCTGACCAGGCTGCGCGGGAGCGTGCAGTTGGTGGTGCAGGACCCGGACGACCAGCTGTTCGCCGCGTCCGTCGCGCAGGACGTGTCGTTCGGGCCGCTCAACCTCGGCCTCTCCGACGGGGAGGCGCGGGCGCGGGTCGACGAGGCGCTGGCGGCCCTGGACATCACGGCGCTGGCCGACCGCCCCACCCATCTCCTCTCCTACGGGCAGCGCAAGCGGACGGCGATCGCGGGCGCCGTCGCGATGCGGCCGCGGGTGCTGATCCTCGACGAGCCGACGGCCGGGCTCGACCCCGACGGGCAGGAGCGGCTGCTCACCACCCTGGACGGGCTCCGCGCGAACGGCACCACCGTGGTGATGGCCACCCACGACGTCGACCTGGCGCTGCGCTGGGCGGACGACGCGGCGCTGCTCACCCCGGCCGGGGCACATCTCGGGCCGGCGGACGAGATGTTGGCCAGGACCGAGCTGCTCGGGCGGGCGGGGCTGCGGTTGCCGTGGGGCGTCGCGGCGGCCCGGCTGCTGCGCGGCCACGGCCTGGTGGACGACGGCGCGCCGAGCCCGCGCACGGCCGACGAACTGGCCGCGCTCGTGCTGCGGCTCCCCCGGCGGTGAGCCGGGTTCAGGCGCCGGCGGCGGCCAGGGCGGTGGCGAACGCGTCGGTGACCTCGGGGGCGCGCACCGCCACCCGCAGCCAGCGGGCGTCGAGGCCGGGGAAGGTGTCGGCGCGGCGGGTGGCGTAGCCGAGTTCCCTGAGCCGGGTGCGCAGCGTGGCGGCGCGCGGGTGGCGCAGCAGCAGGAAGGGGCCGGCCGGGTCCTCGGTGGCGGCGTTGAGGTCGGGGAACTCGGCGAGGCGGGCGAGGAGATGGGCCCGGTCGGCCACCAGGCGGCGGGCCGCCGCCTCGGCCTCGGCGAGCGCCGGTGGCTCGGCGCACGCCTCGGCCGCGACCAGCGCCGGGGTGGAGAGCGGCCAGAGCGGCTGCCCGGCGGCGAGCGCCGCCACGATCCCCGGGGCGGCCAGCAGATAGCCGACCCGCAGTCCGGCGAGGCCCCAGGTCTTGGTGAGGCTGCGCAGCACGACGAGGCCGGGCAGGGTGGCGACGGCGGGGGCCAGCGACTCGCGTTCGCCAGGCACCGCGTCGACGAACGCCTCGTCGACCACGAGCAGCCGCCCGGGGGCGGCCAGCGCGGCCAGGTCGGCGGCCGGGTGCAGGACGGAGGTGGGGTTGGTGGGGTTGCCGACCACCACCGCGCCGGCCTCGGGCGGCACGGCCGCGGGGTGGAGGCGGAACCCGTCGGCGGGGGTCAGCGTCAGCCGGGTCACGGGGAGGCCGGCGGCGCGGAGCGCCGCCTCGGGCTCGGTGAACTGCGGGTGCACCACGAGCGGGGGCCCGTCCGCCGGCAGGGTGCCGAGCGCCAGGGCGCGGGCCAGCAGCACGAAAGCCTCGGCGGCGCCGGCGGTCAGCAGCACGCACCTCTCGGGCAGCCCGTGCCGGCGGGCCACCGCCCGGCGGGCGGCCCGGGGGTCGGGGTAGCCGGCCAGTCCTTCGAGCGCCGCGGTCAGCCGCTCGCGCAGCCAGCGGGGTGGGGTGCCGGACCGCACGTTGACCGCGAGGTCGACCAACGGGCCCTCGGCGTCGCGCAGTTCCTCGTCGCCGTGGTGGCGGAGCGGGTCAGTGGGTGTGCCGCGCATGGCCGTGCCGGTGCTGCGGGTCGTGGCCGTGGTCCTGGTCGTGGTCCTGGTGGTGTTCGTGGTCGTCGGGGTGGTGGTGGGGCTGCTGGGCGCGGCCGACCTTGTCGGCGAAGCCGGGCAGGGCGATCCGGTAGGCGCAGGCGTCGCAGTTCATCCGGATGTCGCCCTCCAGCGCCTCCCGGTAGCGTTCCCACACCAGGTCGGCCAGCTCCTCGACCGGGCCGATCACCTCGGCGTGCCGCACGTCGACGTCCTGGTGGGCGGCGGCCCAGGCGGCGGCCTGCCGCCTGACCCGGTCCGGCAGCACCCCGGTGAACAGGAAGTAGGGCAGGACGACGATCCGGCGGGCGCCGAGCGCCAGGCAGCGGTCGAGGCCGGCCGGCACGTCGGGGGCGGCGAGCGAGACGAAGGCGGTCTCGACGCCGGCGTAGCCGCGGCCCTCCCAGAGCAGCCTGGCGGCCTTGTACACCTCGGAGTTGGCGTCCGGGTCGGTGGAGCCGCGGCCGACCAGCAGCACCGTGGTGGCGGCCGGCTCTTCACCGACCGCCGCCACCCGGCGGGCCAGCACGTCGAGCAGCGCGGGGTGCGGGCCGAGCGGCCGGCCGTAGGCGAAGGAGGTGCCGGGCCGCCGCTGCCGCTCCCTGGCGAGCGCGGCGGGGATGTCGCCCTTGGCGTGCCCGGCGGCCACCAGCATCAGCGGCACGGCGGCGAACCGTCGCACGCCGCGGGCGGTCAGCTCGGCGGCGGCGTCGGTCAGCGGTGGCGCGGACAGCTCGATGAACCCGCCGGCCACCGGCACCTCGGGACGCCGGTCGGCCAGGTCGCGCACCAGGGCGCGGAACGCCTCCGCGCCCCGCGCGTCCCTGGTGCCGTGCCCGACGAGCAGCAGGGCTGGCGGTTCGGTCCTGGCGGCTGGGGTCACGGCAGCTCCTCGGTGTACAGCAGCGCGTTGACGGCGGCGGCCGCCACGGCGGAACCGCCCTTCTCCGAGCGGTTGCTGACGGCCGGCAGGCCGCTGGCGCGCAGCGCGGCCTTGCTCTCGGCGGCGCCCACGAAGCCCACCGGCAGCCCGATCACCAGGGCGGGCTCCGCCTCGACGGCGATCAGTTCGAAGAGGGCGGTGGGGGCGCAGCCGATCACCCACACCGCGCCGGGGCCCACCTCGGCGTGGGCCAGCCGGACGGCGTGCGCGGACCGGGTGGTGCCGGGTCCCGCGACGGCCCGGTCGAGCCGGCAGAGCGCGGCGCGGCGGGTGATGCCGGCGGCCACCATCGCCACGTCGGCGACGATCGGCGCGCGGTCGCGGTCGCGGTGTAGGGCGGCGTGGCCGGCGCGCAGCGCCGCCTCGTCGGTGACCAGGTCGGTGACGTAGGCCGGGTCGGCGCTGGCGTGGACCACCCGTTCGACGACGGCGCGGGTCAGCGGCGGCAGCCCCGCGGTGTCAACGCGGGAGCGCAGGATCCGGTAGGACTCGGCCTCGATGGGGTGGACGGTGCGGCGCGGCTCACTCATCGGCTGGGATCTCCTCGATGGCGTCGACGGGGCAGACCTCGACGCACTCGACGCAGCCGGTGCAGCGCGCGGCCAGCACCAGCAGCGTCGGCCCGGCAGGGCGGATGGCGTGCGTCGGGCAGGTCAGCAGGCAGGCGCCGCAGCCGGCGCAGCGGTCGGTCACCCGCACCGGGGCCCGGCCGGTCACGCCTGCCACCGGTAGCCGCGCGGGGTGACCATGCGTCCGGCGACGGCGCGGGTCGCGGAGTTGCCGACGATCACCAGCGTCATCATGTCCACCTCACTGGGGTCGACCGCGTCCAGGGTGGTGAGCCGGTGGCGCTGGTCCCGGTGGGTGGCGGCCCGGACCAGGCCGACGGGGGTGCCGGGGGGCCGGTGCCGGGCCAACAGCGCGAGGGCCGCGGGGAGTTGCCAGTGGCGGCCGCGCGACCTGGGGTTGTAGAAGGCCACCACCAGGTCGGCCTCGGCGACGGCCGTGACCCGGCGTTCGATGACGGCCCAGGGAGTGTGCAGGTCGGACAGGCTGAGCACCGCGTGGTCGTGGCCGAGCGGCGCGCCGAGCACCGAGGCGGCGGCCAGGGCGGCGGTGACGCCGGGGACGCCGACCACGTCGATGTCGGCGCCGGCGGCGGCGAGCGCGGGCGAGGCCATGGCGTAGACGCCGGCGTCGCCGCTGCCGACCAGCGCCACGGCGTGTCCTGCGGCGGCCTCGGCGACGGCGGCCCTGGCCCGTTCCTCCTCGGCGCCGAGTCCGGAGGCCAGCAGCCGGGTGCCCGGCCGCAGCAGGTCGGCGATCCGGTCCAGGTACTGGTCGAGGCCGACCACGACGGAGGCGCGGCGCAGTTCGGCGCCGGCGCGCGGGGTGAGCAGGTCGCGGGCGCCAGGACCGATGCCCACCACGGCGAGCCGGCCGCGCGGCCGGCGGCGGGCGACGGCGCAGGTGGCCATGGCGGACTTCCGCTTGGGGACGACGAGTTCGGCGCCGGGGCCGGCGGCGAGCAGGGCGGCGGCCTCGGCGACGGAGGGGGTGCCCACCGCGGCGAGCGGGGCGGGCGAGGGGTTGGGCACCGGCACCGCGGCCAGCTCCTCGGCCGGGAACGTCGTGAGGTCGACGCCGAGTCGGGCGGCGGCGGCGCGCAGGCCGGCCTCGTCGGCCTTGGCGGTGACGGTGGCGGCGGCGGTGACGCTGGCCGGGGAGAGCCCGGCCTCCGCGAGGGCGTTCGCGAGGAGGTCGGTGACCTCGGCCTCGGGCACACCGCAGCTGGCGCCGAGGCCCACCACGAGGGACGGGGGGCGCAGCACGACGTCGGTCGGCGCGGCGTCCGCGAGCCGTCGGTCGGTGATCGCCAGGGTGCGGCGGCGCGGCGCGTCGGGGGCGTCGGGGACATCGGGGGCGAGGTGTGGAGGCAGGGCCGGCAGCGACCAGACGGCGTCGGCGGCCAGCGTGACGGGTTCGCCGTCGAGCAGGGCGCGGGTGACGCCGGCCACGTCGCCCTCGGCCGGCCAGCCGAGGTCGTCGAGCCCGGGCAGGCCGACCGCGTCGGTGGCGGTGGTCACCACCGGCGCGCAGCCGGGCAGTTGGGCGGCGACCTCGGCGGCCAGCCGGTTGGCGCCGCCGGCGTGCCCGCCGAGCAGCGCGACGGCGTGCCGGCCGGCCTCGTCGACGCAGACCACGCCGGGCTCCGTGGTCTTGTCGGCGAGCAGCGGCGCCAGCAGCCTGACGGTGGCTCCGGTGGCGAGGAAGCAGACGAGTTGGTCGCACTCGGCGACGGCGCCGCGCACCGCGTCGCCGGCCGGGCCCGGGTAGCGGCGGGTGCGCGCCGGCCGGGCGGCGGCCAGCCTGGCGCTCGCGGCGGCGCCGGCGGCGGCGACGGAGATCAGGCCGATCACGGGTCTTCTCCTCACGGGGTGGGGCGCTCGCCCCAGAGCACGAACACGGGGTTGGCGGCGGCGCGTCGGGTGACGTCGCCGGGCAGCGGCGCCAGTCGGGACGCCTGGAGCAGCACCCCGTCGGTGGTGAGCCCGGCGCCGGTGAGCGCCGCGCGGACGGCGGGCACCCGGTCGAGGGCGGCGAGGGTGACCACGACGGTGCGCCGGGCCCGGCGGGCCACGGCGGTCACCACGGCGGGCAGCGCGGCTCCGGCGCCGCCGACGAAGGCCGCGTCGGGGTCGGGCAGTTCGCGGAGCGCGGCGGGCGCGGTGCCGTGCACCACCTGGACGTCGACACCGTGGGCGGCGGCGTTGGCCACGCAGCGCGCGGCGTCCTCGGCCGACCGTTCCACGGCGATGGCCGCCGCGCCGAGCCTGGCGCACTCGACGGCGACCGAGCCGGAGCCGGCGCCGACGTCCCAGACCAGCTCGCCGAGCCCGGGCCCGAGTCTGGCCAGCACCAGCGCCCGCACCTCGGCCTTGGTGATGAGGGAGGCGCGGTGCTCGAAGGCGTCCTCGGGCAGCGCCCAACCGGGCCGGCCGGCACCAGGCACCCGGCCGGCCAGCGTTCCCGGTACGGGCGCCAGGGCACGTTCGGGGTGGAGGCAGAGCACCACGTGCCCGGTGTCGGGCCAGCCGCGGGCGGCGGCGTCGGCCGGGCTGAGCCGGGTGATCCGCTCCCGGTCGGGGTCACCGAGGGCGGTGGCCACGACCAGGGCGCGGGGCAGCCCGCTGGCGGCGAGGGCGGCGCCCAGTTCGGCGGGGCCCGCGCCAGGACCGGTGAGCACGGCGGTCTTGGGGTGGGCCCGGCAGACGTGGAGGGCGATGGCCGGGTCGCGGCCGTGCGCGCTGACGACGGCGGCGTCGTCCCAGGGCAGGCCGATCCTGGCGAAGGCCACGGCGACGGCCGGCACCGAGGGGCGGACGTCGAGCGCGTCCGGCCCGAACCGGGCGGCGAGGGCCCGCACCACGCCGAAGAACCCGGGGTCGCCCGAGGCGAGCACCGCCACCCGGGGTGTCGGGGCCTCGGCCAGGTGCCGGGCCATGGCGGCGAGCGCGGGGGCGAGCGGACCGAGCGTCAGCCGCTCGGCGCGCGGCGGGATCCGGGCGGCGGCCAGGTGCCGGGCGGCGCCGACGACCAGGGTGGCGTCGCCGACCGTGGGCGGCGGTCCTCCGGTGCCGGTGCCGAGCACGGTGATCGGCGCTGCCCGGTTCACGGCGCGCCACCTGGGCGCTCCGCTGGAGGTGCCGCGGCGGGCCGGCTTTCATCCATGCCGCCATCGTGGCTGGTCGCGTCCACGGCGAAGCCTCCCCCAGACTCCGTCCGGGACGTACCCCCATCCGCCTGGGGCGGGGTACCCCCGGCGCGGAGTGACTGGGGGCGTGCCTCATACGCGCCGCTTGCCGCGCCCCTTTGGGGCGCCGCCAAGCCGAGGCGGACCTCACCCGACCCGCTCAGTAGCCCGGGGCTGGCGGCGACCAGTTCGGTGCCGGTGAAGTCGACCAGCGCGGCCTCGGCGGGCAGCGATCCCTCGGTGAACCGGGTCAGGACCCGGGCCACCCGGCGGCAGAGTTCGGTCCCGGCGGTCGGCAACAGGCCGGCGGCGTCCCAGAGTTCGTAGGCGTGGCGGGCGGTGTTGGCCGCGTCGACCGCCTCGGCGAGGCCGGCCGGGCCGCCGACGGCGCGGGTGATCTCGCCGAGCACCCCGGTGTCGACCCGGGAGCGGGTGTAGTGGGTCATCAGCACGCCGGCGGCCAGCTTGGTGAGCTTGCCGACCATGCCGACGAACACCACCCGTGGCAGCCCGCCGTCCGCCGCGCGCCGCAGCGCGGCGCCGGTGAAGTCGCCCACCTCGACGAAGGCGACCTCGGGCAGCGCGGGCAGCAGCCGCATGGCGCCGCGTTCGGTGCGGCCGCCGGTGCAGAGCACCACGGCGGGGGCGCCCTGCGCGGCGGCCACCGAGACGGCCTGCTCCACGCTGGCCCGCCAGGAGGCGGTGGAGAACGGGCGGACGATGCCGGTGGTGCCGAGGATGGAGATCCCGCCGATGATGCCGAGCCTGGCGTTGGTGGTGCGCCGGGCGCGCCGCTCGCCGTCGGGCACGCTGATGGTGACGTCGACGCCGCGCGCCCCGGTGTCGATCACCTCGCGCACCGCCTGGCCGATCATCCGCCGCGGCACCGGGTTGATGGCGGGGCCGCCGACGTCGAGGCCGAGGCCCGGCCTGGTGACGACGCCGACGCCGACGCCGCCGTGCAGGGTGAGGCCGGGCGTGGACCGCCAGGCCACGGTGGCGGTCAGCTCGGAGCCGTGGGTGACGTCAGGGTCGTCGCCGGCGTCCTTGACGACGACGGCCTCGGTGCGGCCGGGGCGGAGCAGGGTGGCCCGCTCGACGGCGAAGGTGACCCGGCGTCCGGAGGGCAGCGCCACCTCGACCCAGCGCCTCGGCTGGCCGGTGGCCAGGTGCTCGGCGGCGGCCTTGGCCGCGGCCGAGGCGCAGGTGCCGGTGGTCCAGCCGGTGCGCAGCGCCTGCTGGCGGACCCTGGCGGTGCGTGGCAGGTCGGGTTCGCGGAGTTCCGGCCCTTCGGCCGGCCCTTCGGCGGACCCTTCGGCGGACCCTTCGGCTGGAGGATCCGGCGGCTCAGTCATCGCCGGCGCCCCTGGCGCGGAGGTCGGCCCTGGCGGCCGGGTCGGCCCGCCGGTGGCCGTGGAAGTGGCCCGGGTGGTAGAGGTGCGAGCGGGTGCCGGTGGCGTCGAGCGCCGGGCCGACGAGGAACAGGGTGTGCTTCCACAGCCGGTGCTCCCTGACGGTCTCCTCCAGGGTGTCGACGGTGCAGCGGAGCAGCAGCTCGTCCGGCCAGGTGGCGCGGTGGGCCACCAGGACGGGGGTGGCGGGCGGGTAGCCGCCGGCGAGGAGTTCGGCGGCCAGTCGCCCGGAGCGCGCGGCGGAGAGGAAGACGGCCATCGTGGTGCCGTGGCGGGCGAACTCGCGTACCTCCTCGCCAGGCGGCATAGGGGTCTTCCCGCCGCCGAGCCTGGTGAGCACCAGTGACTGGGCGACCTCGGGGATGGTCAACTCCCGCCGGGCCAGGGCGGCCACGGCGGAGAACGCGGAGACTCCCGGCACCACCTCCACGGCCAGGCCGAGTGCCTGGCAGCGGTCGATCTGCTCCTGGGTGCCGCCCCACAGGGCGGGGTCGCCCGAGTGGACCCGGGCGATCCTGGCCACCTCACCACGGGCGGCCCTCCGGTAGACGGCGGTCAGGTCCTCGAGCGACATCCGGGCCGAGTCGAGCACCTCGGCGTCCCGGCGGGCGTGGTCGAGCACGTCGGGGTGGACCAGGCTGGCCGCCCAGATCACCACGTCGGCCTCGGCGATGGCCCGGGCGGCGCGGAAGGTCAGCAGGTCGGCGGCGCCGGGGCCGGCGCCGACGAAGGTGACGGTGCCCGGGGTCGCGCCGCTCACAGCTTGCCTCCCCTGACCGTGCGGGGGGCGGGGGCGATCAGCGTGGAGAGGTAGGGCAGTTCGCCGTCGGCGGGCAGTTGGTCGGCGGGGCGGACGGACTCTCCTGGCAGGCCGAGGGAGGAGCCCCAGACGGCGCCGGTCAGCCGGCCCGTGTCGCGCAGCGCGGCGGCCACCTCGCCGGCCTGCCGGCCGAACTTGTAGGCCACCACCGTGCCTTCGCCGGCCAACGCGCCGCGCAGCGTGTCGAGGCCGGCGGTCACCGGCACCAGGGTCAGCGGCTCGGTGCCCTCGGTGAGCACCGCGCCGCCACGGGCCGCCAGGTCCTGCATGGCGGTGATCCCCGGCACGGTGACGACCCGCAGCCCGGGAACGGCGGCCCGCACGGTCTGGGCGAGGTAGGTGAAGGTGGAGTAGACGTTGGGGTCGCCGATGGTGGCGAAGGCCACCGAGCGGTGCGCGCGCAGCAGGTGGGCGACCCGGTCGCCGGCCGCGTCCCAGGCGGCCTCCCGCCGGGCCCGGTCGGCCCGTTCGTTGAGCGCGAAGACCACCCTGACCACCTTCGCCGGATCGTCCAGGTGGTGGGCGACGGTGGCCTCGGCCCGGCCGCGTTCGGCGCCTTCGAGGACGGGGACGACCACCACGGCGGCCTCGCGCAGCGCCCGGACGCCCTTGACGGTGACCAGTTCCGGGTCGCCTGGGCCCATGCCCACGCCGGTCAGGACGGGTGGCGTGCTCATCGTCCCCCTCCCGCGCCGGCTCCGGCGTGCCGGGCCGCGGCGGCGACCAGGCGGCGGGCCGGTTCCGGCAGTCCGGCCCAGTGCAGGTGGAGGTAGGAGGCGTGCACTCCGCCGCGCTGGAACCCCTCGGTGCGGCGGGCCGGATGGGTCAGGCCCCAGGCCGGTGGGTCGCCGGCGCCCTCGGTGAGTTCGGTGCGGTGGAACTCGTGGCCGCGCACCCGGGTGCCGGCGGCGGCCAGCGGTCCGTCGGCGAGCGCGACGGCGGCCCGGTAGCCGAGGGTCAGCCGGTCCGTCATCCGGGCCGCGGTGGGCAGCACCCCGCACATCGGGTGGCCGTCCAGCGTCTCGGCCAGGTCGCGCTGCGCGCGGCACTCGGCGACCACCGGGGCGCCGGCGGCGGCGAGTCCGGCGACCTCGGCGCGCAGCGGGGCGTTGGCGGCCAGTTCGGCGGCGTACGTCTCGGGGAAGCCGCCGCCGACGACGAGCCCGGCGGTGCCGGCGGGCAGCCGCTCGTCGCGCAGCGGGTCGAAGAGCGCGACGTCGGCGCCGGCCGCCGCCAGCGACTCCAGGGTCTCCTGGTAGCGGAAGGTGAAGGCGGCGCCCGCGGCCACCGCCACCACCGGCCTCGCGGTGGGCGGCGGGCCGGCCGGCGGCAGCCAGGGCGCGGTGGCGGTCGGCGGCGCCGACCTGGCGGCGGCGAGGAGCGCCGGCAGGTCGAGTCCGGCGCGCACCTGTTCGCCGAGCGCGGCCACCGTCCGCGCGGCGTCGGTGGGCCGTTCCGCGGCCGGGATCAGGCCCAGGTGGCGGGCTGGGGTGCTCGCCGACCCGGTGCGGCGCAGCGCGCCGAGCACCGGGGTGCCGGCCTCGTCGAGCGCGGCCCGCAGCAGCTCCTCGTGCCGGTCGGAGCCGACCTTGTTGAGGACCACGCCGGCCAGCCGCACCTCGGGGTCGAAGGCGGCGAAGCCGTGCGCCAGGGCGGCGACCGAGCGGGCCTGGGCGGTGGCGTCCACCACCAGCACCACCGGGGCCCGCAGCAGCTTGGCGACCTGCGCGGTGGACGCCAACTCGCCCTGTCCTGCCGCCCCGTCGTAGAGGCCCATCACGCCCTCGACCACGGCCAGTCCGGCGCCGGCCGCGCCGTGCGCGAACAGCGGTGCCATCAACTCGGGCCCGCAGAGCCAGGCGTCGAGGTTCCGGCCCGGGCGGCCGGTGGCCAGCGCGTGGTAGCCGGGGTCGATGTAGTCGGGGCCGACCTTGTGGCCCGAGACGGTGTGGCCGGTGGCGGCGAACGCGGCCATCAGGCCCGTGGCCACGGTGGTCTTGCCGCTGCCGGAGGCCGGCGCCGCGACCACCAGGCGGGGCGGCAGCGGCACGGGGGTGGCGTCGGGCGCGGGGGCGGGGGCGGTCACCATTCGATGCCTCGCTGGCCCTTCTGTCCTTCGTCCATCGGGTGTTTGACCTTGCCCATCTCGGTGACGAGGTCGGCGGCGTCGAGCAGGGCGGCGGGCGCGTCGCGGCCGGTGATCACCACGTGCTGGGTGCCCGGCCTGGCGCGCAGCGTGGCGACGACCTCGTCGGTGTCCACCCAGCCCCAGTTCATCGGGTAGGCGAACTCGTCGAGCACGTAGAGCCGGTGGGTGGCCGCGGCCAGGTCACGGGTGACCTGGGCCCAGCCCTCGCGGGCGGCCTCCTCGCTGGAGCCCGGGTCCCGCTGGGTCCAGGACCAGCCCTCGCCCATCTTGTGCCAGGTGACCCGGCCGCCCTCGCCGCTGGCGCCGAGCACCTTCAGGGCCCGCTCCTCGCCGACCCGCCACTTGGCGGACTTGACGAACTGGAACACCCCCACGGGCCAGCCCTGGTTCCAGGCGCGGAGCGCGAGACCGAAGGCGGCGGTGGACTTCCCCTTGCCGCTGCCGGTGTGCACGATCAGCAGCGGCCTGGCGCGGCGCTGCCTGGTGGTGAGCCCGTCGTCCGGCACCCTCGTCGGCCTGCCCCGTGGCATCAGACGGCCCTCCGTTCGCGCGCCCGGCCGCGCAGGCCGCGGACGAGGTCGGTCACGGCGTCGGCGCGGAGTTCCGCCAGGGTGACGGCGTGGCCGCCGAGGGCGTGCGCCAACTCGCCGGCCAGGCCGAGTCGGACCGGGCCCGACTCGCAGTCGACCACGACCGAGGCGGTGCCGGCGGCGGCCAGCAGCCGCGCGGCGCGGCCGGCCCGGGCCACCGGCTCGGGGCCACCGGTGGCGCGCCCGTCGGTGACGGTGAGCAGCAGCGGGCGGCGGGCAGGGTCGCGCAGCCGCTCGACGCGCAGCACCTCGTGGGCGCGGAGCAGCCCGGCGGCGAGCGGGGTGCGGCCGCCAGTGGGCAGGCTGGCCAGCCGGGCGGCGGCGGCCTCCACCGAGGAGGTGGGGGGCAGCGCGAGGTGGGCCTCCCGGCCGTGGAAGGTGATCAGGCCGACCTTGTCGCGGCGTTGGTAGGCGTCGAGGAGGAGGGAGAGCACGGCGCCCTTGACGGCGGTCATCCGCTGCCGGGCGGCCATCGATCCCGAGGCGTCGACGACGAAGAGCACCAGGTTGCCCTCCCGGCCCTCGGTGACGGCCTGTCTGAGGTCGTCGCGGCGCAGCAGCAGGCCGGGGCCTCGCCGGCCCCTGGCCCGCTGGTGGGGGGCCGCGGCGGTCAGGGTGGCGGTCAGGTGGAGGCGGCCGAGGGCGCCGCGCGGGCGGCGGTCGCCGGTGGTGCGGCCGTGTTCGGCGCGGGCCCTGGAGCGGCGGCCCGCTGCGCCGTCGCCGAGCCCTGGCACGGTCAGCGGTCGGGTGCGGAACGGCTCGCCCGGGGGCGCCGGTTCGCGGTCGGCGGCGGGGCCGCCGGCGTCGCCCTCGGCCTCCCCCTGCGGGGTGGCGGCGCCGTCCCGGTCGCCGGCGGGCGCCCCGCCACCGCCTCCTTCGCCGCCGCCACCGTCGTCGGGTCCCGGTGGTGGGGGCGGCGGCTCGTCGTCGGGGTCGCCGCCGTGCCGCTCAAGCGTCTCGTCCAGCGTCCGCTCGTCGAGTCCTGGGGCGTCGAACGGCGCCCGCCGCCTGCGGTGCGGCAGCGCGAGCAGCGCCGCCTGCCTGACGTCCTCGGCGAGCACCGTGGTGCGGCCGGCCCAGGCGGCGAGCGCGGTGGCGGCCCTGGCCATCACCAGGTCGGCCCGCATCCCGTCCACCTCGAACGCGGCGCAGGTCGCGGCGATCCCCCGCAGCGCGGTGTCGCCGAGCACCACCTGGGGCAGCAGCGCCCTGGCGGCGGCGATCCGGTGCCGCAGCTCCTCGCCCTCAGCGGCCCAGCGGGCGGCGAAGCCGGCCGGGTCGGCGTCGAACGCCAGCCGCCTGCGCACCACCTCGGCCCGCTCGTCCGGGTCCCGGGAGGCGGTGACCTCCACGGTGAGGCCGAACCGGTCGAGGAGTTGGGGGCGCAGCTCGCCCTCCTCCGGGTTCATGGTGCCCACGAGCAGGAAGCGGGCGGCGTGCCGGACGGAGACGGCGTCCCGTTCGACGTGGCTGACGCCCATCGCGGCGGCGTCGAGCAGCAGGTCGACGAGATGGTCGTGGAGCAGGTTCACCTCGTCGACGTAGAGCAGGCCACGGTGGGCGCGGGCCAGCAGCCCTGGCTCGAAGGCGGTGACGCCCTCGGCCAGCGCGCGTTCCAGGTCGAGGGCGCCGGTGAGCCGGTCCTCGCTCGCGCCGACCGGCAGTTCCACGAGGCGCGCCGGCCGGCCGGCGCCGGTTCCGGCGGGGTGTGGTCCGTCGAGGCAGTCGGGTTCTGGCGCCGCCGGGTCGCAGGCGAAGCGGCAGTCGGGCACGACCGTCACCTCGGGCAGCAGCGCGGCGAGCGCCCGGACCGCGGTGGACTTGGCGGTGCCCTTCTCGCCGCGGACCAGCACCCCGCCCACGGCGGGCGAGACCGCGTTGAGCAGCAGCGCGAGCCGCAGGTCGGCCATGCCGACCAGGGCGGCGAACGGGTAGCCGGGTGCGTGGGGTCGGGTGGTCACTCGTCGTCGCCTTCCAGCCGGCCTTCGAGTTCCAGGTAGGTCTCGCGCAGCGCCGCCAGCGTCTCCGCCTCGGGCCGCGCCCACAGGCCGCGGTCTGCGGCCTCCAGCATCCGCTCGGCGATGCCGCGCAGCGCCCAGGGGTTGGACCGCTCCATGAAGGCGCGGTTCTCGTCGTCGAACACGTAGGCGGCGGCGAGGCGTTCGTACATCCAGTCGTCGACGACGCCCGCGGTGGCGTCGTAGCCGAAGAGGTAGTCGACGGTGGCGGCCATCTCGAAGGCGCCCTTGTAGCCGTGCCGCCGCATGGCCGCCATCCAGCGGGGGTTGACCACCCGGGCCCTGAACACCCGGTGGGTCTCCTCGGCGAGGGTGCGGGTCCGCACCTGGTCGGGCACGGCGGAGTCCCCGATGTAGGCGGTGGGTGACGTGCCGGTGAGCTGGCGGACCATGGCGACCATCCCGCCGTGGTACTGGAAGTAGTCGTCGGCGTCGGCGATGTCGTGTTCGCGGGTGTCGACGTTCTTGGCGGCGACCTGGACGCGGCGGAACGCGGCCTCCAGGTCGCCGCGGGCCGGGCGTCCTTCGAGGCCGCGCCCGTAGGCGTAGCCGCCCCACACCGCGTACACCTCGGCGAGGTCGGCGTCGCCTCGCCAGTCGCGGGAGTCGATGAGGGGCAGCAACCCGGCCCCGTAGGCGCCCGGCTTGGAGCCGAAGATCCGGGTGGTGGCGCGGCGGCGGTCGCCGTGCCCGGCGGTGTCCTGGTCGGCGTGGGCCCGCACGTGGTTCCGCTCGGGGGGCTCGTCCAGTTCGGCGACGGCCCGCACGGCGTCGTCGAGGAGGGCCACGACGTGCGGGAAGGCGTCCCGGAAGAAGCCGGAGATGCGGATGGTGACGTCGATCCTGGGGCGGCCGAGCTCGGGGAGCGGCACCACCTCGAAGCCGGTGACCCGCCGGGAGGCGTCGTCCCAGCGTGGGCGGCAGCCGAGCAGCCAGAGGATCTCGGCGATGTCGTCGCCCTGGGTGCGCATGCAGGAGGTGCCCCAGACCGTGAGGCCGACCGAGGCCGGGTAGCGTCCCTCGTCGGCGAGGTGGCGGGCCAGCAGGGAGTCGGCGAGGGCCCGGCCCACCTCCCAGGAGAGCCGGGAGGGGATGGCCTTGGGGTCGACGGAGTAGAAGTTGCGGCCGGTGGGCAGCACGTTGACCAGGCCGCGGGTGGGCGATCCGGAGGGGCCGGCCGGCACGTAGCCGCCGTCCAGGGCGTGCAGCACGTTGTCGATCTCCTCGCCGGTGCGGGCGAGGCGCGGCACGAGTTCGGTGGCGGCGAAGCGCAACACCCTGACGACATCCGGGGGTTCGGAGCCGAGCGTGGCGACGACGACGGGCCGGGCGGCGGCCGGGTCCCAGGCGCGTTCCTCCATGGCCTCGGCGAGCCGGCGGGCCAGCGCCTCCAGCAGGTCGACCGCGTCCGACGCCGTCCGTCCTGGGCCGAGGTCGACGGGGATCGCCGTCCTGGCGCCCGGCTCGGCGAGCAGCCGCGCCTCGTCGAGGCCGAAGTGGGTGGCCAGCGCGGCGCGCAGCCCTGGCAGCGCGCCGGCCACGCCGCCCCACACCTGGGCCGAACGGAGCACGGCGAGCGCCAGGTTGACGCGCGGCTCCCCCACCGGGCCCTCGCCGAGGACGTGGAGGCCGTCGCGGATCTGGACGTCCTTGATCTCGCAGAGCCAGCCGTCGACGTGCAGCACGAACTCGTCGAACGCGTCGTCCTCCGGCTGTTCGGTGACCCGCAGGTCGTGGTGGAGTTCGGCGGCCCGCACCAGGGTCCAGATCTGGGCCCGCACCGCCGGCACCTTGTCCGGGTCCAGGTCGCTGACCAGCGCGTACTCGTCCAGCAGCTGTTCGAGCCTGGCGAGGTCGCCGTAGGAGTCGGCGCGGGCCATCGGCGGCACCAGGTGGTCCACGACGGTGGCGTGGCCGCGGCGTTTGGCCTGGGTGCCCTCGCCCGGGTCGTTGACGATGAACGGGTAGACCAGCGGGAGTTCGCCGAGCGCGGCGTCCGGGGCACAGCCGGCGGAGAGGCCGAGGCCCTTGCCAGGCAGCCACTCCAGGGTGCCGTGCTTGCCGAGGTGGACGAGCGCGTGGGCGCCGAAGGTGTGGTCGAGCCAGCGGTAGGCCGCCAGGTAGTGGTGGGAGGGCGGCAGGTCGGGGTCGTGGTAGACGGCGATCGGGTTCTCGCCGAAGCCGCGCGGCGGTTGGATGAGCAGCGCCACGTCGCCGAACCGCAGCGAGGCCAGCACGATGTCGTCGCCGTCGACGTAGAGCGATCCGGGCGGCTCGCCCCAGTGCTCGACCATGGCGGCCCGCAGTTCGGGGTCGAGCCGGCCGAACCACTCCCGGTACTCCGCGAGCGGCACCCGGGCGGGCGCGGCGGCCAGCTGTTCCTCGGTGAGCCACTCCACGTCGTGGCCGCCGGCGGCGATCAGCCGGTGGATCAACTCGTCACCGTCGTCCGGGTGTTCGCCGACGGGGTAGCCGGCGGCGGCGAGCGCGGCCAGCAGCCGGACGGCGGAGGCGGGGGTGTCGAGGCCGACGGCGTTGCCGACCCTGGAGTGCTTGGTCGGGTAGGCGGTGAAGAGCAGGGCGACGCGTTTCTCCGCGTTGGGCAGGTGGCGGAGGGCGGCGTGCCGGGCGGCGATCCCGGCGACCCGGCGGGCCCGTTCGGGGTCGGCGACGTAGACCGGCACGCCGTCGGGTCCTTCCTCCTTGAAGGAGAAGGGCACGGTGATCAGCCGCCCGTCGAACTCCGGGATGGCGACCTGCATGGCGGCGTCGAGCGGGGAGAGCGCGGCGGACGACGCCGCCCAGGCGTCCCGGGAGCCGGTGAGGCAGAGCCCCTGGAGGATGGGCACGTCGAGGGCGGCGAGCGCTCCCACGTCCCAGGTCTCGTCGCCGCCCTCGGCGCCCGCGGTGCCGGGCCCGCCGGCGGTGCCGCCGGCGGCGAGCACCGTGGTGACCAGGGCGTCGGCGCGGCCGAGCAGGGCGAACAGTTCGGGGGGCGCGCCGCGCAGGCTGCCGCAGTAGACCGGCAGGGCGTTGGCGCCGGCGTCCTCGACGGCGTCGCAGAGGGTGTCGACGAAGCCGGTGTTCCCCGAGAGGTGGTGGGCCCGGTAGAACAGCACGCCGACCGTCGGCCGGCCCGGCTTGTGCGGCCGGTCCTGGTGGATCCCGAACTCGGGGGTGACGAGCGGCGGTGCGAAGCCCTCGCCGGTGAGCAGCACGGTGTCGGAGAGGAACCTGGCCAGTTCGGCGAGGTTCTCGGGACCGCCGGCGACCAGGTAGGCGAGCGCCTGCGCGACGACGCCGGGCGGCACGGTGGCGGCGGCCATCAGCTCCGCGTCGGGGGTGGACTCGCCGCCCAGCAGCACGGCGGGCACGCCGGAGGCGAGCACGGCGTCGACGCCCGCCTCCCAGGCGCGGCGGCCGCCGAGGAGCCGGACGACGGCCAGGTCGGCGCCGGCCAGCAGGCCCGGCAGGTCGGTGGCGGGGTCGGTGCGGGTGGGGTTGGCGATCCGGTAGGGCGCGCCTGAGCGGCGGGCGGCGAGCAGGTCGGTGTCGGCGGTGGAGAGCAGCAGCACGGTCATGGCGCTCCCGGCGGGATGAAGGGGAGGTCGCCGGGCGCGCCCTCCTCGATGAGCCGCAGCAGGGCGGCGGTGTCGGCGTGTTCCTCGATCAGGTCGCCGAGGCGGTCGAGTTGTCGCTCGCGGAGCGCGCCGAACGAGGTGTCGGGGGCCGGGGTGAAGTCGCGTCCGGCGTCGGCCGCGACCCGCCGCAGGAAGGCCCGGCGGAAGCCGTCGGACTCGAGCGAGCCGTGCCAGTGGGTGCCCCAGACGGCGCCGACCCGGCAGCCGTCGAGGAACGGTTCGCCGCCGAGCACCTCGGCGACGCCGTGGTGGATCTCGTAGCCGGCGACCGGCTCGCCGAGCGCCCGCCCCTCGGGTCTGGCCAGGGTCTTCTCCGGCGCGAACCTGACCCGCAGCGGCAGCAGGCCGAGCCCGGGCACGGTGCCGGCCCGCGACTCGACGTCGTCCTCGATGCGTTCGCCCAGCAGTTGGAAGCCGCCGCAGACGCCGAGCACCGGTCGGCCGGCCGCGGCGCGGCGGGCCAGCGTGTCGGCCAGGCCGCGCTCCCGCAGCCAGGCCAGGGCCCGGACGGTGCCCCGGGTGCCGGGCACCACCACCAGGTCGGCGTCGGCGACGTCGGCCGGCCGGTCGGTGAACCGCACGGCGACGCCGGGTTCCGCGGCCAGCGCGTCGACGTCGGTGAAGTTGGACATCAGCGGCACCCGAACCACCGCCACGCGCAACGTCTCGGCGCCGTGCGGCGTCCGGGGAGCGGCGTCGGGTGGCGAGATCCGCAGCCCGTCCTCGGCGTCGATGCCAAGTCCGGCCAGGAACGGCAGCACGCCGAGCACCGGCCGGCCGGTCACGGAGCGCAGCATGCCGAGTCCCGGGGCGAGCAGCGCGGGGTCGCCGCGGAACCTGTTGACCAGATAGCCGGCGACGAGCCGCTGGTCCTCGGCGGCGAGCAGCGCGGTGGTGCCGAAGAACGCGGCGAAGACCCCGCCGCGGTCGATGTCGCCGACCACCACGACGGGCAGCCCGGCGGCCCTGGCGAGCCCCATGTTGACGATGTCGCCGCGGCGCAGGTTGATCTCGGCCGGGCTGCCCGCGCCCTCGCAGACCACGACGTCGAACTCCGCGCGCAGGGCGGCCAGGCAGTCGGTGACGGTGCCCAACAGACGGGCCCGGCGGGCGCGGTGGTAGCCGGTGGCCGACACCTCGCCCACCGCCCGGCCGAGCAGCACGACCTGACTGCCGCGCTCGCCGCCCGGCTTGAGCAGCACCGGGTTCATCAGCGCCGTGGGCTCGGTGCGGGCGGCGGCGGCCTGCATCGCCTGGGCCCGGCCGATCTCGGCGCCGTCCCTGGTGACGAACGAGTTGAGGGACATGTTCTGCGCCTTGAAGGGCGCCACCCGCAGGCCCTTCCTGGCCAGCCAGCGGCAGATCCCCGCGGTGACCACGGTCTTGCCCGCGTCGGACGTGGTGCCGGCGACCAGCAGCGCGCCGCCGGTCACGGGGCTCGTCCCAGGGCTCGTCCCAGGGCGAGCGCGGCGGTAGCGCAGACCGCCGCCGCCAGCGCGCCCACCCGCCGGGAGAGCGCGACCGCGCGTGCCACGTCCGCGGGGCGTGGCGGGCGGCCGGCCGCGTTGAGCACCGGGCGGTGCTCGACGCGGCCGCGGTAGGAGAGGGTGCCGCCGAGTCGCAGGCCGAGCGCGCCGGCGAACGCGGCCTCCACGACGCCGGCGTTGGGGCTCGGATGGCGGGGTCCATCGACCCGCCAGGCGGTCAGCGCGGCGGCCGGTCGGGGTCCCGCGCACACAGCGAGGGCGGCGGTCAGCCGGGCGCCTGGCCAGCCGGCCAGGTCGTCGAGGCGGGCCGCAGCCCAGCCGAACCGCAGGTAGCGGGGCGAGCGGTGGCCCACCATGGCGTCCAGGGTGTTGACGGCGCGGAACGCCGCCACGCCTGGGGCGCCGCCGGCGGCGCCCCAGACCAGGGCGCCGACCACCGCGTCCGAGGTGTTCTCGGCGACCGACTCCACGACGGCCCTGGCCAGCCCGTCGGCGTCCAGCTCCCGGGGGTCGCGGCCGCACAGCCGGGGCAGCAGCGCGCGGGCGGTGGCCAGGTCGCCGGCCTCCAGGGCGCGGGCGATCCGCCCGGCCTAGGTGACCAGCGGGGCGCCGCCGAGGTCGGCCAGCTTCACGGCCGCCACCACCAGCGCCCTGGCCGTGGGCCGCCAGCGGGCGGGC